>CAYXQZ010000048.1:8493-19082 GCA_964466415.1 uncultured Paludibacter sp. | reverse complement strand
GCGGGCAAAGAGTAATGCTCGATTTCGATTTAGCTGATTTGTATGAAACAGAAACTAAACGTCTGAAAGAGTCAGTACGTAGAAATATAAATCGATTTCCATCCGATTTTATGTTTGAACTAACGAATCAAGAATACAATTCTTTAAGGACGCAATTTGCGACCTTAAAAAATTTAGGTCGAGGAGAGCATCGCAAATATTTACCTTTTGCTTTTACAGAACAAGGTGTTGCAATGTTGGCAAGTGTACTTAAAAGCGAAAAAGCAATTGAAGTAAATATACAAATTGTTAGAGCATTTGTAATACTTCGTCAGTATGCTCTAGGCTATGCCGAACTCAACCAAAAATTGGAAACTTTTATGGTGGAAACAAATATGCAATTTAGCGACATTTATCAGGCCTTGACCGAAATGGCAAGCCAAAACGAAAAAGATAAAAAGCCTCTGAATCCAATTGGATATTTGGCTTACGAAAAATAAAACACAAAACAAAATAATTATCGAATAAAAACCCATATTATCACCGTACAGACGCAATGCTTTGCGTCTCTACAAAAAATATTAATTAAATAGCATGCTAGCTATTGTTCTTATACTATGGAATTACATATTATTCAAAATAAAATATATGAGATACGCGGGCAAAGAGTTTGATAACATGATGTCACAAATTGTGATATCAAGTTGGGGTGGAACGAGAAAATTGCCTTTTGCAGTTTAGCGACATTTATCAGGCTTTTTACAGAAATGGCAAGCCAAAACGAACAAGATAAAAAGCCTCTGAATCCAATTGGATATTTGGCGTACGAGAAATAAAAATTTAAAACAATAGATTAATTATCGAATAAAACAAAATAATCAACGTAGAGACGCGGCATGCCACGTCTCTACATTTCAAAAATATTAATTAAATAGCATTCTGCTATTGTTCGCGCACACGAAACCTCGGAAATTTCAAAAAGCGAACATAAGGATAGATTCAATGAGCAAAATGCTCACGACGGAAACGGCGTGGGCTTTTGACTTACTATCCTTATGTGGCCGTCCGAGGGCCTCGTGTGCGGGTAAGGATTTTGTCCACGCTTTTTGCACCTATAAAGCTGAACTTTAAAATCTTATCTGAATAATGGTTGGAAGCGAAAGCTAAAGCCAATGAAAATCATTTTTCCGAAAGAAGACTTCTTATATACATTATTCCCCGAGCTTACTAACAGCGACGATAATCACATAATCAAAACATTATCTGATTATTACACCTACAATCAATTCAAACCTAAAGTTACAATTGACAACGACCTGATAGTTGTTGAAATTGATATAAACACCATACAACGACACGAAATTGATTTCCAACGTGTAATATCATTTTGCGAGAAAGGCAACTTCAAAGATGCAAAACCCATCCTTTTGAAGCTTATAACTGAGAACCCAACAATCTCTGAATATCACCGCATAATGGGGCAAATTCTTTCGGATGAAGGTGACCAGGATGAAGCGGTTAATTGCCTGATTGATGCTTTGCGATGGAATCCAAAAAATGCATGGGCGCTGCTTATGATGGGTAATATCTTTGCAAAGTTCAAGAATGATGTTGCATCAGCTATGAAATATTATGATCAGGCTCAAAAAAATAATCCAAACGATAATATTTCATTAAATAATATCGGCGCAAACTTAATGCAGCAGGGTAAAATTGCTGAGGCAAAAAAATACTTTTGGGAGGCAATGAAAATTAATAACAGCTATCCAAATACTCATTTTGCATTGGGAATGATTGCCGAAATGGAAAATGATTTGCAATCAGCGTTTTACAGTACTGTTCAGGCTATTAGATTGAACAAAGTAAAAGATCAGCTATACAATAATTCAATCCATCAAGCTTTTAATATTGCAAAAAATATTATTTCAACAGATGTTGGAAAGATTACCTATAGAAAATATAGACAAGAACTTGAAATTGAATCTGGTAAAGAAATAGATATCATAAAAGATTCAGAAATTTTAACTGCGGCAAAATTTGAGTTTGCAGAAAACTACAATACCTCCAAACACATCGTTAAGTTCAAACCAAACTATCCGGCTATAGAACATTTGATTATGCATGAATTAGTGCATCTAAAATTTGCAATTGATGCGCGTAAAAAAAATATAAATAAACTCTTTACGTCGCATTCACTTCATAGAAATGCGTTTAATAAATGGATTCAACCCTCAGTTCAGAAATTGAAGCGCATGGGAGTGCCCGAAAATCAGATTACAAATTATATTAATGGTCTTTTTGATGGAATGAACCTGCAAGTATATAATACACCTTTAGATTTGTTTGTAGAGAACTCCTTATATAACGATTTTGCCGAGTTGAGGCCATTTCAATTTATTTCGATTTACAATTTACTGAGCGAAGCATTACAGTCAGTAACAGACAAAAAAGTAATTGAAATCTCGCCAAAAGATATAGTTTCGAAAAATAAGATTTATAACATGGTTAATGCTATGCAGTTCAGGGAATTGTATGGTATTGATATAGTGAGTGATTTTAAACCAACATCGAGCGAATTAAAACAAGCCACAACTTTCTACGAAGAGTTTTTAGAATACAAAGATGATAAAGAGCCTGCTGAAGAATATGAATTGGTGCAACATTGGGCGGATGATTTACAACTTAGTGCGTATTTCGAACTTATTGACGAAAATGCACATCGTTCAAAAGACTCGAAACAACAGGAGTTTTTGAATGTGTTCGAAAAGTTTCTGGGAATAAAAAACGATGAGAGTATAGACCAAGAAGCTGAGACAAAACTTTTTCTTGAAAATCAAAAAGAAAAAGGCACCAACCCTGAAGTAGTACTATTTATGGTCGAAGCCTTAGAGTATTTTGCAGGCATGCCTATCGAAAAAATTAAAACTATTGCTTTCGAAATAGCCTTACAAGGAACAAAAGGTTATCACCCTGAAAACAAAGGCTATAAAATCAAATTAATGCCGAATAAAACATTCGTAGGTTATCAAATACTTGCGTATTATTATGTCAGCTTTGCTTTGGCTGCTCCTGAAGTTTTGAACGATTTGCAACTGCCTTTTCACGAAGAATACTTAATGGCTAAATCAATTTATAAACCTAATTAACATGAGTGAAATAGAAGAAATTATTCAGGAACTAATTCATTTCAGAAATGAACGTGATTGGGAGCAATTTCATAATCCAAAGGATTTGGCAATTGCTTTAAATATTGAGTCAGCAGAACTTCTTGAGTTGTTTCTTTGGAAAAGTCATAAGGAAGCCGATGTTGCTAAAATTAAGGAAGAATTAGCCGATGTATTTGCTTATGCTTTTCTGATAGCTGAGAAGTACAATTTAAATGTAAAAGATATTGTAAATGATAAGATTAGGCAAAATGCTCAAAAATATCCGATTGATAAAGCAAAGGGGACTTCAAAAAAATATAATCAACTGTAATTATGGCAACTTATTTTTGTAACTGCGGATCAAATATTGAAAACTTCAATTTATGTATTAAGCATAATGTAGCCGGTTTTCCAAGTAGTGGATATGAAACTGGCGATTTAGTTTACTTAATTGTAAAGATCAATAAATTTTGGAAATTAGGAGCTAGAGGACACTTAAAAAATGAAACAATAGATAAACCATGGGAAGACTCAGAAACTTACAAATCGGCCTTTAAAATTGATTGGGAAGTAATCGATTCTGTAAACATCACAGCTGGATTACAAAAAATGTATAGTAATTATGGTTTGGCTATTCAAGGTAAAAAAGATCTTGATAATTTTCAAGGAAAAGGCGACGAATTAAAAACATTTTTTGATTCTTTCTTTTCTGATGTGACAATAAAAACTAATATACCAACAATATTAAACCATCCACAAAATAACATATCACTAAAACCAATGAAAATATCACCTAAAGAGCTTATTGATTATGTTGATAAATTTATAAAATCAAAAGGTTTTAGATATAAATATGAGGAGATTGCTAATTTTTATTTGTCCATAAGAACGAAACCATTTGCTATTTTAGCAGGTATTTCAGGAACAGGAAAAACTCAGTTACCACGTAAATTTGCAGCAGCTTTGGGCTTTGATGAGAATCAGTTGAGACAAATTCCTGTACGTCCCGATTGGACTGATAGTAGCGATTTACTTGGATATACTGCATTAGATGGAAATTTCATTCAAAAAGAATTGACAATGGCTGTTTTAGAAGCAAATAAATATCCTGAGAAGCCATTCTTTTTTATTTTGGATGAAATGAATCTGGCAAGAGTTGAACATTATTTTAGTGATTATCTGAGCGTTATTGAAACGAGGGTAAGAACAAATGGGAAAATTGAAACAGACCGGCTACTAAGTAACGAGATGCTCAAAAATGCTAAAGATGTAGTAGAACTTATCAAACTAGGTATACCTGACAATTTGTATATGATTGGTACAGTTAATATGGATGAAACAACACATACATTTTCCAGAAAAGTTCTCGACAGAGCCAATACTATAGAGATGAACGATATAGACCTTGATTGGATTAAGGTTCCTGATAAAAGTATTGATAGCCTGAAAAACATATCAAATGATTTATTTAGAACTGAATTTATAGAATCAAAAGAATTGACTGATTCTGACAAAGAAAGTATCGACAAAGAAATTGAATTACTTAAAGAAATAAATAAAATTCTAACAAAGGCTGATTTACAGTTTGGATATAGGGTTCGTGATGAAATTGCATTTTATCTGATACTCAATAAGAAGTATAAATTAATTGACGACATTTCTGCAATTGATTTTCAGTTAACTCAAAAGGTACTTCCACGAATTCATGGAAGTTCGGAACGAGTACAAAGTTTATTGATTGAAATGTTAAACCTGCTTGAAGGTAAGTCGTTTAAGACAAATTCAGAAATTGCAGATATCGTGAGTGCAATGGAGAAGGACAAACTGAAATATCCCCGAGCTTCGAAGAAGATTGTTTTCATGCTGAAACGATTTGATGATGACCGATTTACTTCATTTTGGTTGTGATTGAGAAAACAACATATCTTTTTGAAAAAGAGAATTATGGTTCTCTCGAATTGGAGTGCAGTGAAAGCAACAGAAGCTTTTACGAAGTAGCAACTGATAATTTTATTCCATTTCGTGTTGATGGTATACTTTTAAAAACAGGATTTGAAAAGTTTTCGTTTTTTGAATGGCAAAAGATACAATACACTTATATTGTTGAAGAAGAAGCAAATATTTCCTTTCCGCTAGAGATTCGTGTAAATAATCGCACATTAAATAAATCAAAACATAGAGGCACATCACACCTATTGTCAGGTCAGTTTTCATTCGAAGATCAGGTTGGTGAAACACGCATTGAAATTGTTGATAGTACAAATAAATTAATTGTTGGTATTTCAACAGAGGTTTTTCCTCAAAAAATGGATTATAAATCTGATTATAAGGCCATGATGGCCGAAATATCAGAGATAGTTCAAAATCTTGCTTATGATTCATTAAAAGATACATTTAGAAAGAGTAAGGCTAAGCTAAAGGGTCAATCTACTGATAATGAATGGTGGAATATCCTTGAAGCTTTATTTGAACAATTGATATCGAACTTGGAAGTTATAAAGCGTTTTCCTAAACACGAAATTATAAGTGAAGAAAAAGTTAAGCCAATTGACAAAGTAAAAAGCTTATCAAAAAGGAATCTGAATTGGTTCTTGAGAAATGCTCACCGCTCTAATAATGAGGGATATGGCATAAATGTAAATAACACTTATTTTACACATGCTCTATCAGTCAAAAAAAGTCTCACTTATGATACCTATGAAAATAGATTTATCGTTTGGGCAGTAAAAAATATTATAGAACAACTTAGGCAGTATAAGAAAAGTATAGAAAACAATCCAAACACAAAAGATTTTTCTTGTTTGACGAATAAAATGAAGTTATTTCAGAGTCGTTTACAGGGAATTATTAATGAGAAACCGTTCAATGAAGTAAGTGTTTTTGAGAAAAGGTCATATTTTTCAACTTCACTATCAAGAGGGACCGGATACAGAGACTTTATGCACATCTATTTGTTGCTTACCAGAGGACTTGAAATTGCTGATAATGATATTTTTAAGATTGAATTAAAAAATATATCAACCTTATATGAGTATTGGTGTTTCTTGAAACTTGTGAAATTATTAAAAGAAGATGCCGGTAATATTATTGATTATCAGGATTTAATTAAAGTAAAAGCAGGAAAAATAAAAGTTGAACTTAAAAGAGGAAATCCATCAAAAGTACAATTCAAAAAAACTGATTCAAGCGAAACAACTACGATCTATTTTAATCGCGAGTTTGTAAAGGATGATAAAAAAGTCTTTACTTACAATCAAAGACCTGACTATTCGATAAAATTCAAGAAAAACGGATTTGAAAAACCATTTTGGTATTTGTTTGATGCAAAATACAGATTTAATGAAGATAAGTCGAAAGAAATAAATTCGTATGATGTACCTCAAGATGCAATAGGGCAACTACACAGGTACAGAGATGCAATTTTACACACTGTTCCGGCAAATTCAACTTACCGAAGTGCAATAAAAAATCTGGGTGGTATAATTTTATACCCTTATCCTTTGTCCGAAGCCGAATTTCAAAATAATACATATTTCAAAAGTATTGAGCAGGTTAATATTGGTGCATTGCCATTTTTGCCAAGTAAATCTGGTTTAGTTGCTGATTTGCTAAATGAACTAATAAACAAACGTTTGCCAGAAGAACATTTTGAGAATTTTATTGAAATGGATAATTCTGAATATGTATCAAAACGTACAAAATGGAATGAATGGGTTTCAATTGTTATATTACCATCAGATAATCAGCCTGAAAGATTACGATATCTTGATGAAAAAAACATTTATCACTATCCAATTGTAAAAGACACTGATTCAAGAATTTATTTGTCCAAAAAAATCATTGTTAGTATTTCCGGTTCAACTGACTCATTTCTATATGATGTAAAAAACTGGCAAATAATGACTGATAAAGAATTAAAATTATCAGGTACAACTTGGAATCATAGAAATGATAAATATATTGCTTTCAGACTATTAAACGGCAAGAAAATCTCAATTACAAAGGATATATTTCCATTGAAATTAAGATATGTAAACTCTGGTGGATTAGACCTTTATCTTAAGAATGAATCTTTAAATAAGAATTATTTATTTCTCACTAACCACGACGCACTTGTCTTATTTAATGAATTGAATAATAGGAAAATAATATTTTCTGTAAAAATCAATGACAAGGATACAAGTTTGTGTGAATTTATCCTAGATGATTTTTCAATTTTCTCTTCTGATAAATTTCCAAATTTACATTTCAAAATAAATAATGAAATGACAAACTTGCATGATGTTTTGAAGCTACAAAAATAGAAAGACTCTTTCAAGTATTCATTTTACAACTGTACTCTTTTCTCCCACACTTTGCCTTTGACATCCCGCAGCCTAGCAAGCAATGAAAAAATCACCGACGCCGTAGGCGTCACATAATTATAGCAAATAGGATTTGCAAAAATGTTGTTCGACCCTTTCGGGGTCGTATGTCTGTGGTTGATAATGGTTTTCTATTGATATATTATCCCGCTGGGATAAAGATAAATAGCTTGTTTTTTATATTCCTCATTACACATTTTGCTTATGCAAAACGCTCCTTTCGGAATGACAAGGGCATTTTGTGGTCAATTACCGTCGCTAACTGTTGTTACAAATAGGAAGTTTATAGCGCGAAGGGTTCGAAGGGATGCTTTGCGCCGTCGGCCAATGGAACGGCAATGTAAGTTGAAACGTTCAGGCGACGGAAATCTTCACTCACACAATACCTTTGTCATCCCGCAGCGCAGCAAGGGATATAAAAAAGGCATCGCACCGTTGCCACAAAACACATCTGCAAAATCTCCACCAGCTAGCGCCAAGCGAGACATTAAACAGCATTCAAAGTCCGTTTAAACAGGATTTAGGTTTAGTTTAACAAATTAGTTTTTTAAGGTGTGAAAATTCACCCTGCAACTAAGCAAGTAAAAAATTGCTGTGTTGCGGAGTGTTTTATTTGCTCCAAAAAAATAGCTATCTTTGTGGCTCAAAAAATTAAACGTATTTCCGCATGAATATTTCGTATAACTGGCTGAAAAATTACATCAATACTGACATTGATGCTGTTGAACTTGGTAAAGCGCTTACTTCCATTGGTCTTGAGGTAGGTAGCGTAGATGAAGTACAAACTGTAAAAGGTGGTCTCGAAGGTTTGGTAATTGGCGAAGTGCTTACTTGCGAAGCACACGAAAACTCTGATCACCTGCATGTTACAACCGTGAAAATTGGTTCTGGCGAACCGCTGCAAATTGTGTGTGGAGCTCCTAATGTGGCTGCCGGACAAAAAGTGGTTGTGGCAACCGTCGGTACAACCTTGTATGCTGGCGAGGAGAGTTTTTCGATTAAACGTTCAAAAATTCGTGGTGTTGAGTCCATGGGAATGATATGTGCTGAGGACGAGATTGGTATTGGAACCAGTCATGCTGGCATTATAGTTTTACCTGCCGAAGCTATTGTGGGCACATTGGCCAAAGATTATTACGGCATTAAAAGCGATTATCTGATTGAAGTAGACATTACGCCTAACCGTGTTGATGCGGCTTCGCATTATGGTGTGGCGCGCGATTTGGCTGCTTATTTTGCTTTAAAAAACCCTGATATTAAACTTTCAAAACCATCGGTTGACGCTTTTAAAGTTGAAAATACAAGTTTGACTATCCCAGTAAAAATTGAAAACTCGGAGGCTTGTCCGCGTTATTCGGCAGTTACAATATCGGGCGTAAAAGTAACCGAATCGCCCGATTGGTTGAAAAATGCCTTATTGACTATTGGACTTCGCCCTATCAATAATATTGTGGATATCACCAATTATGTATTGCACGAATTAGGTCAACCGCTGCATGCATTTGATGCGGATAAAATTACAACAAACGAAGTACATGTTAAATGCATGCCCGAAGGAACTCCTTTTGTAACGCTCGATGGTGTTGAACGCAAATTGAATGCTGCCGATTTGATGATTTGCAATGGCGACAAGCCTATGTGTATAGGGGGTGTGTTTGGTGGATTAACTTCGGGTGTAACCGAAACTACGCAAAACGTGTTTTTGGAAAGTGCCTATTTCAATCCAATTTCTATACGCAAAACAGCAAAACGCCATGGTTTGAATACCGACGCATCGTTCCGTTTTGAACGCGGCTGCGACCCTACAAACACTATTTATGTGTTAAAACGTTGTGCTTTACTTATTCAGGAAGTAGCTGGAGGAAGTATTTCGAGCAATATTGTGGATATTTATCCTACCGAAGTAAAACCTTTCGAAGTTGCTGTTTCAATTCAAAAAATTCATTCGCTTATAGGCAAAGAAATTGGCAGTGAGAGTATCGAAACTATCCTTGCTGCGCTCGAAATGAAAATTACGGAGCGTACCTCAACAGGTTATGTATTGCAAGTGCCAGTTTACCGTGTGGATGTACAGCGCGATGTGGATGTTGTTGAAGATATTTTGCGCATTTACGGTTATAATAATGTCGAAATTGGCCAAAACTTGGTTTCAACGTTGAGTTATAGCTCCAAACCCGACAGTCATAAATTGCAAAACCTTATTGCAGAGCAATTAACAGCGCAAGGATTCAACGAAATTTTAAATAATTCGCTCACAAAAGGTGGTTATTATACCGATTTAACATCGTATCCGGCTGCTAATTGTGTGAAAATATTAAATGCATTGAGTTCCGATTTGAATGTAATGCGTCAGACTTTGCTTTTTGGTGGACTGGACAATATTGCCTACAACATTAACCGACGTAATGCAAATTTAAAATTCTACGAATTTGGCAACTGCTATTACTACAATGCCGATAATAAAAAAGAGGGCGAAACCTTGGCTGCTTATTCCGAAGATTTTCATTTAGGAATGTGGCTTACAGGCAATAAACAAGCTCAATCCTGGACTACTGCCGATCAAAAAGCAAGCATTTATGAACTGAAGGCCTATATCGAAAACATCTTTACTCGTTTGGGCGTGAATGTTCGTAAATTGGTTATAGGTGAATATGCCGATGATTTATTGAGCGAAGCACTTACAGTATATAGTCCGCGTGGTTTTAAATTGGCAGTTTTGGGAGTTGTAAGTCCGAAAATCAGAAAAAAAATGGACATTGACCAGGAAGTGTATTATGCTGATTTAAATTGGAATGCCTTGTTGAAAGAAATTGGCAAACACAAACCAAGCTTTACCGAAATTCCTAAATTCCCTGAGGTTAAACGCGATTTAGCATTGTTGATTGACAAAGCAGTGAATTTTGCCGAAATTGAAAAAATAGCTTTCGATACCGAACGAAAATTGCTTAAAAAAGTAACTTTATTCGACGTTTACGAAGGCAAAAACCTTGAATCGGGTAAAAAATCCTATGCAGTGAGTTTTATTTTGCAGGACGAAACCAAAACGCTTACCGATGGCCAAATTGATGGCATTATGAAAAAAATGCTCACTAATTTCGAA
>CAYXQZ010000048.1:0-8393 GCA_964466415.1 uncultured Paludibacter sp. | reverse complement strand
TCCACACTCCGTACGCTCAACCCGATGCTTACAATGCATTAAGTATGCCGGTGTATCACTCAGCTGCTTTTGAGTTCGACTCGGCTGAGCAAATGGAGTTGGCTTTTACAGGAAAAGCTACAAACCATACGTATTCGCGCATTACGAATCCTACGGTTCAGTATTTCGAAGATCGAGTTAAAAACATAACAGGAGCATTAAGTGTAACTGCTCTCAATTCGGGTATGGCGGCCATTGCTAATGCCATTGTAACGCTATCAAAAGCAGGTAGTAATATCGTTACTTCGCGTCATTTGTTTGGCAATACTTATTCGTTGTTCACATCAACTTTGGCTGCTTTTGGTATCGAAACACGTTTTTGCGACATGACGGCTTCGGCAAATGTTGAATCGCAAATCAACGAAGATACTTGTGCTGTGTTTTTAGAAATAATTACCAATCCGCAAATGGAAGTGGCCGATTTACAGGCTATTTCACAAATTTGCAAAGCTAAAAATGTTCCATTGGTAGCCGATACAACCATAATTCCTTTTTGTGCTTTTAAGGCCAACGATTTTGGAATTGATATTGAGGTTGTTTCAAGCACCAAATACATATCGGGAGGTGCTACCTCGCTTGGTGGTTTAATTATTGATTACGGCACTTACAATTGGATGAACTCACCTAAATTGCTTCCGTTAGCAAAGGAGGTTGGTGATTTGGCTTTTACAACTAAACTCCGTAAAGAAATTCACCGAAATATGGGTGCATACATGACGCCACATGCTGCCTATATGCAAACGCTAGGGCTCGAAACACTATCGTTGCGGTACGAAAAAGCTTCGAGTACTTGTTTTGAACTAGCTATCATGCTCGAACAACTGCCTCAAATAAAATGTGTAAATTATCCTACTTTGGGCGAGAATAAGTTTGCCGAAATTAGTCGCAAGCAATTTGGCGAATATCCTGGGGCAATGCTTACTATCGATTTGGAATCGCGCGAGGCTTGCTTTGCGTTTTTGAACAAACTGAAATTAATTAAAAGAGCCACCAATTTGTTCGATAACAAATCGTTAGCAATACATCCTGCAAGCACAATATTTGGCAATTTCACACCCGAAGTTCGTAAATCGATGCGAGTTGCTGATACTACCATTCGGCTATCGGTGGGACTTGAAAATATTGATGATTTAATAAGTGATATAAAACAAGCTTTGTAATTAAATATCATGAACAATTTAATTGAAAAAATAATCAACTTCTTCTTCAACAGCAGACTAAACAAGCTTTTGAAAAATAGTGAACGTGAAAAACGATTTGTAAATTACAAAAGTGCACGTTCAATTATTCTATTGTTCGAAAGTGATTATATGGAAAAAAATGGCGAGCTAAAACAATTAATCCAATCGTTAAACAATGATGGTAAAAAAGTGATGGCTTGGGGGTTTGTTCGTAAAAAAGATATTTCGACAGCCATTTTACCGGATTTCCGGATTTTACATCAAAAAGATGCTGATTTTACTGGCATGCCACATAGTGTATTTCTGCGCGAGTTAGAAGACTTGAACTTTGATTTGCTTATCGACCTGACAGTAAGCGAGATAAAACCACTTCAATACCTTGCTATGTATGCTAATGCAGCCTGTAAAGTAGGTACACATAACTATCCGGGTATGTACGATATGATTATTGATGTACAACAAGTAAAAGACGAAAATCAACTGAAAGAAGAAGAAACAAATGCAATTCACATATATAATAATCTGATTTTTTACCTTAAAAGTATACAAACTAACGATTAAATACGTATTTTTGCACCGAATTTGTACAAATTACCAATGATAAATAACAAACTAACAGGGATGGGTGTAGCTTTGATTACACCCTTTAAAACAGACGAGTCGATCGATTTTGATGCTATGGCGCGCTTAATCGAATTTCAGATTAAAAATGGAACTGATTACTTGGTGGTATGCGGCACTACTGCCGAAACTCCTACGCTTACTGCCGACGAAATGGATCAAGTTGCACGCTTTGCTGTTGAATGCGTAGGCGGACGTTTGCCAATAGTGCTTGGCATAGGTGGCAACAGTACCAAGGCGGTTGTTGATAAAATTGCAGCATTTGATATGCCAGGTGTTCACGCCATACTTTCGGTAACTCCCTACTACAATAAACCATCGCAAGAAGGCTTGTATCAGCACTATGCAGCCATTGCCAAGGCTTCGCCGCTACCAATCCTACTTTATAATGTTCCTGGTCGTACAGGCGTTAATATGCTTGCTACTACAACGCTACGTTTAGCCAATGAATTCCCCAATATTTGTGGCATTAAAGAAGCATCGGGCAATTTTTCACAAATTGATGATATCATCAAAAATAAACCTGCTGATTTTATGGTCATTTCGGGCGACGATGCTATCACATTTCCGCTTATAACCCTAGGTGCTGTTGGTGTAATTTCAGTTATTGGTAATGCTTTTCCACGTGAGTTCAGCCGTATGGTGCGCTTAGCACTCGAGGGCGACTATGCAAGCGCTCGCCAAATCCACCATCGATTTACCGAACTTATTGAACTTCTTTTTGTTGAAGGAAATCCAGCTGGTGTAAAAAGTATGCTTGCGCTTATGGGATATATCGAAAATAAACTTCGTTTACCATTGGTTCCGAATACAATTAAGACCTACGAAAAGATAAAATTTGTTCTAAATCAGCTCAATTAAGCCCCGTTTTCGACGCCATTTGTCAAAATAAAATATACAATTATAAATATCAAGCCCCTTTTTTAATAAAATATCTGTTAAAATGAGTGCTTGTCATAGTAAAAAGCTGTTTTTTAACACTCCGTATATTGCTGTATATGAGCTGATTGATATTTTATTGTAAATATTTTAAAAAATAATTTACTACATTTGAGATAATAACGAAAAATGTTGTAATTTTGCATCGATTTTGAATTACAAAACATGTTTAATAATTAAAGTTAAAAACGAAATGAAAAAAGTATTTTTATTTTTTGCTGTAGCTATCGCTATCGCTTCTTGTGCTCCTAAAGCAGCTGAAGAAGCTCCTGTAACTGATTCTGTAGCTGTTGATACTGTAGCTGTTGTTGATACAGTTGCTGTTGTTGATACAACTGCTGTTGCTCAGTAAGTAAATCAATTAAGCTATGGCTTAAAATGCAGATTGCATGAAAAAAAGGTCCGTTAATTTTATTAACGGACTTTTTTTTAGAGCTAAATGCTGAATTTTCAGTGTTTTTTTGTACTTTTGCATACTAAAATTGAAATTATAAATAATATGTTACGAATAGCTGTTCAAGCTAAAGGTCGGTTGTACGACGAAACAATGCTCTTACTTACCGAATCAGGTATTAAGTTGGAATCAGGCAAACGCTTGCTTTTATTACCCGCTCGAAATTTTCCACTCGAAGTTCTATTTTTACGCGATGATGATATACCTCAATCAGTAGCCGATGGTGTAGCCGATATAGGTATTGTAGGCGAAAATGAGTATGCCGAAAAGAAAAAAAATGCTTTGATTACAAAACGGTTGGGTTTTAGTAAATGCCGCTTATCATTGGCTATTCCCAAAGAAGCTGATTACAAAGACATTAATTGGTTCAACGGAAAAGTAATTGCTACTTCATATCCCGAAATTTTAAAAGATTTTTTAGCCGAAAAAAATGTAACTGCCGATATTCACGTTATTACCGGATCGGTTGAAATAGCTCCAGGCATAGGATTAGCCGATGCCATTTTTGATATTGTTAGTTCCGGTAGCACTTTAATTACCAACCACTTGAAAGAGGTGGAAGTATTAATGAAATCGGAAGCTTTGCTTATTCAACACCCAACTTTATCGGCCGAGAAACAAACCATTCTGGACGAATTACTCTTTAGAATTGAAGCCGTACAAATGGCCGAGGATAAAAAGTACGTTTTAATGAATGTTCCTTCGGTTAATATCGAAAAAATAATTGAAGTATTGCCAGGCATGAAAAGCCCAACCATTATGCCACTTGCAAAGGAAGGTTGGAACTCCTTACACGTTGTTATTGGCGAAAAACAATTTTGGGATATTATTGGAAAATTAAAAGCCCTAGGAGCCGAAGGTATTTTGGTTATACCTATCGAAAAAATGATTTTGTAAGTACTAAAAACGATATTTTTGAGTTAAATATCCATGGTTTCTGAAAACATACATCTTTGTATTGATAATGGCAATACTTACACAAAAGTAGGTATTTTTGAAAATGACAAGCTTGTTTTCGATACGCTTTTTACAAATTGTACGATTGACGACATAACTGATTTGATTCAAAAATACGCACCTACTGCATGTATCTTATGCAATGTTTCTAACGTTAATTTGAACCTAGAGGTGTTTCTTAAAAAATCGTTTTCGCATTTTATAAACTTCGACGAGCATACAATTATACCCATTCAAAATGAGTATAAGCAACCCGAAACTTTGGGTAAAGATAGACTTGCAGCTGTAATAGGTGCAAATTTTTTGAAACCTGAATTAGATTTATTAGTTATTGACGCTGGCACAGCTATAACTTACGATTTTATTGATAGGAGTTCCGTTTATCAGGGCGGTAATATTGCTCCTGGAATGTCCATGCGTTTTAAAGCTTTGCATCAATTTACAGCTAAATTACCATTAGTAGAGCCAGCTGAGGAATTTGAGCTATTAGGACAAACTACGAACGATGCCATACTTTCGGGAGTTATGAATGGAATTGTATTTGAAATAAAAGGTTATTTTGAGGCTTTAAAATTTAAATATCCTGAACTTTCAATATTTTTAACAGGCGGAAGCCTAAATTACTTTGTATCAAAGCTAAAAAGTCCCATCTTTGCAGAAAGAAATCTCGTATTAATAGGTCTGAACCGTATACTTCAATTCAATGTTAAAAAATAACTGGTTTTTATTTGTTGCAATATTCGTTTTTGTTTGTCAACTCACTGTAGCGCAAAACAACACCAATTCGCCATATACTTTATATGGCTACGGCGATATAAGTGATAATTATTCGGGCGAACAACGTGCATTGGGTGGAACCGCCATTGGTGCTCGATCAAAAACGTCGATTAACACCGTAAATCCGGCTTCGTACAGTGCTGTTGACACTATGACTTTTATGTTCGACATGGGTGTATCTGTTTTAGGCTCTCGGTTTAGTTATAACAACAATGCAAATACAAAAATAAACTCGAACCTCGAATACATAACAATGCAATTTCCACTTTGGAAAAACAGTGGTTTCAGTATGGGTGTTTTGCCTTACTCGTTTACAGGTTACAATTTTTCGACAACTGAGAAGCTACCTGCAAACATTTACCCCGATACAGTTACCGCCACAAGGCTTTTTTACGGACAAGGTGGTATAAGTCAGGCATATACTGGTATAGCTTTCAAACTTTTTGACCATTTATCATTAGGAGTGAATGCTTATTATATGTTTGGAAATAATCAAAACAGCCGACAGTTGCTGTTTGACAAATCTGGATTTCAAGGATCATATCAAATGGATTCGATAAAAGTAAATAGTTTCCGATTCAGATATGGATTACAATACAGCCAGTTATTAAGTAAAAAACACGATGTAACTATAGGTGCTTTTTACGAAATGAAAACAAAATTAAATGCTGATTATTCGCAGTCCACTGGTAGTGTTATTGACTCTCCCACTCCATACAGTTCGGTTTTGTCAACCTTTGAACTACCTGAATCGTACGGAATAGGTCTAAATTACAATTACAACAAACAACTAACCATTGGGGCAGACTACAGCATGCAAAAATGGGGAAACACCTTGTTTATGGGCATGGCCGATACCTTGGTAAATAGATCGAGATTAGCAATTGGTGCCGAATATCTGCCTAATGCACGTAGCCGAAAATATACCGACAGAGTTACCTATAGAGCTGGATTTAACACTTCCGACGCTTACTACAAAGTAAATGGTTTAATACAGCCAAAAAACTTTGGCATAACTTTTGGGTTAGGGTTACCATTGCGCAACAACAAATCGATAGTGAATGCAACATTTGAGTACGGAAAAATAGGTACAAGTACTACTCTCCGTGAAGATTATATGAAATTCACACTCAATGCCGTGATTAACGAAAACTGGTTCTTTAAACGAAAATTGTAAACAAAAACAACAAGCTCAAATATTTTTATGAAAACAAAAAATGTATTAGTAATTCTTTTTAGTGTGGTATTATTTACCAACTGCTTTGCACAAAAAGAATCGAAGAAGGACAAAAAAGATAAAAAAGCAGAAGTGAAAACTGAAGTGGCAGCACCTGTAGCTCCTACAGCACCTGCAGTACCTGAGGTAGCAGTTGTAACCGAAGAGTGTAACGTTAACATTAGTTTGTTCAACGAATCAGCTAAGAACAAACAATATGCTGATGCATTAGTGCCTTGGAACGCTGCTTACAAAGAATGCCCGGGAGCAAACAAAGCTATTTACAGTCGAGGACGCGAAATCGTACAGTGGGAATTGGCTCAAACCAAAGATGCTGCTTCGTATCAAAAAGTGTTTGATAAATTGATGGGGATGTATGACAATCGTATAAAATACTTTGGCGACGATGCCCGTTATCCTACAGCTTGGATTCTTGGTCTTAAAGGTTTGGATTATGTACAATTTGCCAAAAACGATGAAACCAAAAAGCCTGCTTACGAATGGCTTGTAAAATCGGCCGAAGGTATGGGCGAAAATTGCGAGTTAGATGTTTTACGTCAGTTAATTGTTGTTTCGAATGGTATTTATAAAGCGGATGCCACACATGCCGAAAAATACATTACTGATTTTACAAATGTTAGTGCTATTCTTGATAAGATAATTGCAAAGCCTGAATTAAAAACTAACGCAGGAGCTTTACAATTGAAACCTGCCCTTGAGCAATTGTTTGCACAGAGTGGTGCTGCCGATTGCAACACATTGGACAAATTGTATAAAGCAAAAGTGGATCAAAGCTTAACAAACCAAGATGTTTTGACAAATGTTGTAGGTCTTTATAAACGCGTTCGTTGTATCGATTCACAAGTATTTTTTACAGCCGCTGTAGCTTTACATAAAATTCAACCTACTGCTGAGTCGGCAGCTGCATTAGCCACCATGTCGTACAAAAAAGATGAATTTACGAAAGCAATATCCTTTTACGACGAAGCAACCAAGTTAGCTACAACAGCCGAAGATAAAGCTGAATTTCAATTTACTATTGCACAAATTTACAACAAGGATTTAAATAACTTCAGTCGCTCTCGCGAATATGCTCGTAACTCGTTGGAATTAAAACCTAATAATGGTAAAGCTTATTTATTAATTGGAAGTATGTATGCAAAATCACGTGGCATTTTTGACGATCCAGTTTTAGCTAAATCAGTTTTTTGGGTAGCAGTTGACAAATTCCAAAAAGCAAAACAAGTTGACCCGAGTGTAGCTGGCGATGCTAATGATTTGATTCGTACGTATAGTGCGTATTTCCCATCGAAAGATGATATTTTCTTCCAACCACAGCTTTCAGCTGGCAAATCGTTCTTCGTAGGCGGTTGGATTGGCGAATCAACAACTTGTAGATAATCCTAAACTATTCGGAACAAAAAAGTATGCCGAAATTGAGTAAAATATTTAAAATAACAACTGCCTTATTGGTAGTTGTTATTTTGTTTTTGCATAGTTCGTGCACTAAAAAGTCCGAAGTTGAGAAAATTGCAGCCATAAAAGACAGGGCAGCCATGCCACGTTTGAGTGCCACTAACATTACAACTGTTATCTCGGATTCAGGCATAACACGTTACAGGATTTCGGCTCCACAATGGGATATTTACGATAGAGCCTCTCAACCCTACTGGGAATTCCCTAAAGGAATACATTTCGAAAAATTTGATGAGAACTTGAAAGTGGATGCCAATATTCACAGTAATTATGCCCATTTTAATGAATATGAAAAAATATGGGAACTCAAAGGAAATGTGCGAATGACTAATATTAAAGGCGAACTTTTTGAAACTGAACATTTATTCTGGAATCAGAATCAAGAGCGCATTTATTCGGATACGATTGTAAAAATAACACAAGCTACGAGCATAATTAATGCAGTTGGTTTTGAGTCGAACCAACAAATGACAAAGTATCTTTTTAAATCTACAAAAGGTATTTTTCCGGTGGAAGATTAAATTTTTGATAGATTTCTTGCATAAATAAAAATAATTTATCATCTTTGCACTCGAAAACAAAACAAAAAGAAATGAACTCGATTTTGACAGTTACTAAATTTTGGTGGTGGCACTTGCAGATTAGCTAATCCGTGAGATGTAACACCTATGTATATTGTCAATTAAAAGATATTACAAAAAGGCTTGTCGGAACTCACGATAAGCCTTTTTTT
>CAYXQZ010000047.1:16004-19327 GCA_964466415.1 uncultured Paludibacter sp. | reverse complement strand
CCAATTCCCCAAAATACGGTGAGTACCAATACACCCACTACAGCTAATAAAATAATTGTGTTCTTATTCATTTTGTTTTTATTTTTAAATTGATATTTCTGAAATTCTTAATTCTTAATTGTTAATTATTATTACCATCCACTCGTAGAGCCGCCGCCACCAGAAAAACCTCCACCAAAACTACCACCTGAGAAGCCACCTCCGCCCCCACCAAAGCCGCCTCGGCCACTACTCAAAATACTACCAGCCACAGCTCCACCTACAAAGGCACCGCTATTGCGCTGTAAACGTGGAATATTATCGTTGTGATTTTCTTCGTAACCACAATATTTACAATGATAGGTTGTGCGCTCAGTACCCGAACTAATATAAGTTGGAGCAACAATTGTTTTTTTATCTTTCAGTATAAATGCTTTGGTATTACATTTTGGGCAATTGCTGTAAATACTAGGTTTATCGAGTGTAAATATAGCTTCGTTTTTGCACGAATTGCAAACAAAAACATCATAATCAACCGCATGTAATTGCTCTTCGAACTGCTGTGCTAATTTTAAATGTGCATCTTCTTGTTTTTCGCTTAAAATATGCATTGTACCATCACATTCGCTACATTTGATGGGCTCACGACGAACTTTACGCATTATCATGGCACCATAAATATTGGCGGGAATAGTTGTAAGAGGTACTGGCAACAATAACAAAAGCAAATAGGTTGGTAATTTAAGCAATAAAATAGCTACAAAAACTACTACTGGCAAAACCAGCGCCAACACCAATAATGCACCAGCTTTTTCGGATTTAATAGCCTTATAACGCATCATATTGCTACTAAACTTTGTATTTTTACGTACTTTGGCAACAATATTACCAATCCAAATAATTGCCAAAAGCATTATAAATAAATAAGCACCAAAGGCCATTGGCAAAATTTCATCCCATGGAATCTCCACTTTTTTCTCAACAAAAGTTTCGCCTTTTACGGTCTTAACTATCATATCCACTCCAGCCAACATGCCACCATCAATATCCCCATTTTTAAACGCAGGAATCATCGCTTTTGTTTGAATGCGTTTCGTAATAGCATCGGGCAAAACACCTTCGAGTCCATATCCAGTTTCAAAAGTTACCTTGCGTTGATCCGACACAAAAAGCACCAACAAGCCATTGCTGTTTTCGGCAGTTCCAATACCCCATTCCTTAAACAAAGCAGTAGCAAATGGCTTAATTTCCTCATAACCAATTGAATTTACCATTACTACAGCCACTTCCGATTTGTTAGTAGCTTGCAATTGAGCAAGCATTTGGTTAATTTGCTGCACAGTTTCTTCACGCAAAATTCCATCCGGATTACTTACATAAGCTGCTGCATTGGTAGTTTTGGGATTTGGAATTGTTTTAACAGTATATTCCACCGCAAAAACTGAAAGCGATAAAAGAAGTAGTAAACTTATAATTGTTGACTTCATTTTAATTAATATTGAGCATCCAATAACTCTACTGTAAAATATAACATCGAATAAGGTGGAATTGTTCCTTTATCGGTTGAATTATAACCCAAAGTATAAGGGAAAAACATTTCCATACTTCCACCAACTTTAAGCATCGAAATAGCCTCTTGCCAACCACTTACAGTACTCGACAATGATCCTTTGTACGTACCACTATCAAATATTTTTCCTGTAATTAACTTACCTGTATAACGTACTTCAACATACGAACTAGCATTGGGTTGCTTCATATTGCCGGCATAAATTATTTTGTAACACAAGCCAGTATCAGTGGTTTTATAGGTATTATCGGTGTTTTTAGCAACTATCTCGGCAGCATATTTCTGATCGTTTAAAATTTTCCAATCGGCAAATTTATCTTCAGTACATGAACTGAATGCTAGCAACAAAAACAGTAAAGGCAATAGTGTAATGCGTTTCATCTTGATCTATTATTATTTAATTTTATTCTTATATTGTTCTGAAAATGACTTATTTGAAAACTTTGGCATGGAACGATTTGGTCCCCACATCACATAATTGAATGGCGAAGTTACGATATTTTTCACAAATCCAGAGACCAAATTAAATCCTGCCCGTTTTGAGCTTATCAACTTAAAGCCTTGCATGGCAATTTTTTCTGCTTTGGGGCGTAAGTTTTGCTCTACGGCTTTACGTCGGTTACTGAGTAAAATATCGGTCAATGGTATTTTCACCGGACATACTTCCACACATTTACCACAAAGTGTCGATGCAAAACTTAGATGCGAAAAATCCTTGAAACCACGTAAAAATGGTGTGAGCACTGAACCAATAGGACCACTATAAGTTGTATCGTACGTATAACCACCTATGGTTTTGTACACCGGACAAGCATTAAGACAAGCGCCGCATCGAATACATGCCAAGGATTCATACGCTTCATCATCGGCAAAAACAGTTGTACGGTTATTATCGAGCAATATTACGTACATTTTATCAGGCCCATCCACTTCGTTCGCTTTACGCGCTCCAGTAAAAATTGTGTTATATGCTGTAACTTGCTGTCCAGTGCCATGAGTTGCCAACAGTGGATAAAACAAGCCCAATTGGTTCATTTTTGGTATTATCTTTTCGATACCAGCAATAACGATATGCACTTTAGGAAAAGCGGTAGTCATCAATCCATTACCCTCGTTTTCGGTCACAGAAATACCACCAATATCGGCAATCAAAAAATTAGCTCCCGTCACTCCCACTTCGGCAGTTGTGTATTTTTTACGAAGCACTTGACGTACATATTCCGTCATTTCTTGAGGAGTACTATCAATGGGTGTATTGAACTTTTCGTTAAACAACTTTGCAATATCGCCTTTGGATTTATGCATGGCTGGTGTAACAATATGATAGGGTTTTTCGCCTGCTACTTGAACAATAAATTCGCCCAAATCAGTTTCAACCGACTCGCAACCAACACTTTCGGCTACATGATTCAACTCAATTTCTTCGGTAGTCATCGATTTACTTTTTACAAGCAAGCGAGCTTTATTTTGAGCTAGGATTTCTTTTATAAAATCAGTTGCTTCGGTTGTATCAGCAGCCCAAAGCACTTCAGCACCATTAGCAGTACAATTTTGTTCAAACTCAAGTAAATATTTGTCCCAATTAGCCAACACATCGCGCTTAATAGCAGCTGCATTTTGCTTTGCCAATTCCACATTTTCATAACGCGCCATTCCTTTCTCCACTGCCGCATCGTAACGCGCAATGTTGAATTTAATTGTTTTTCGGTGATTTACATCGAAAGCAATTTTTTTGGATGCTTTTGAAAACTGTTGTTTAGTGGACATTTTTACT
>CAYXQZ010000047.1:10925-15904 GCA_964466415.1 uncultured Paludibacter sp. | reverse complement strand
ACTTCTTAATGACAAAACTAAAGCTTCCCACCATATTTCCATCGCAGAAAAACTCTGCACGATAATTTCCTGCTTGTAAAACTTCTTCTACTTTCCAATAAACTACGTCAGTATAAGTTTCTCCAGTATATTCGAAGTCTTTTTTGAGAGAATAGTTTATTTTTTTGTTTTCGAACTGAAAAACTTGATTCGCATTTTTGGTCAATACTTCGCTATCCGGACGAGTTATTCTAACATAAATCGTTTTATTGCCAGGATTTGCCGTTATATTCTTTGTAACCGTATAATTAAACTGTAGATTAGCAATTTGCGAGAACCATGTTGTTTTTTTATTTCGGTTATTCAAGGGTGTAAAGCTGAAACCTGACACTTCGAGTTTCGAAGCGCGCGTAACTACTTCGTTGAGCGATTCTTTTTCTTTCGAAAGCTGATTTACTGTTTCGGATGCTTCGCTATAACGACGTTTCACTTCTGAGTTCTCCGTTTTAAGTTCTTTATTTTCAGCATTTAAAGCATCAATCTGATTAACATAATGTACCAACAGTTTACGTACTGAAGCCAATTCATTTTTCAATTCAGCAATTTTGCGTGCATTTGTCGATTTTGTTACGCGTAATTCCTCTAGCAACTGATGCATTTTCACTTTTTGATCGTCGAGCAATTTAAAAAGCGAATCGTTTTTGATATTCGATGTATAGCCATCAAACTCGGTTGCCATATCCTGAAACTCACGTTCAACTTGTTGTTTTTCGAAATTCATCATTTCAACCACTTCTGCAATTTCAGCTTCTTTTTCTTTTGTACTGTTAATCAAATAGATTACAGCAATAATTAATGCTAAAATTAAAGCAATGAGTAGCGAGTAAATAATTACATTCTTGTTCTTCATCCTAAAAAAAATAAAAATTAGATATTTAGACCAATTGTTCAAAATCGTTTTTAAAGCAATGTTATTACTTTTTCGAGTTTAATACCTCTTGAACCTTTAATTAAAATAAAATGATTTTCAATTTGTTTTTGCTCAAGCACTTGCATTAATTGCTCTACATGCTGAAAGCAAGTAAAACGGTTCTTGGTTTGCTCAAAAAGTGTACCAACCAAAAACACATTGGCAAGATTAGAACTTTCGAGCAAATCAATTATAGCCTGATGCTCCATTTCGGATTGTGCTCCTAACTCAAGCATATCGCCTAAAATGAGCATTTTATTATCCACTTGCATTTGTTCAAAATTAACCACAGCAGCTCGCATGCTTGTTGGATTTGCATTGTAGGCATCTACAACTAGCTTATTGCGATCCGTAACAGTTAACTGAGAACGATTATTCTGAGGCGTATACGTTTCGAGTCCAACCTTAATCAAAGCATTTTCAATTCCAAAAAAATGACCGATAGTGACAGCAGCTAATATATTTTCTGCATTGTACGATCCTATTAGTTTTGTAGATACTGTAAATTTGTCAGTTTCGGAAGTGGCACAATTCATTTCCAAAAAAGGCGAACATGATACTATCGAAGCCGTCACAAAACTGTTATTAGCTGACTGCTCAAGACTATAATTGCATATTTTATCATTTGAAGTAAAACCCGATTTCAAAGCCATTTCGGACAAATGCTCGTTATCAGCATTTTTAAAAATCAGTTTACCTTGGTTCAAAATAAAATCGTAAAGTTCTGCCTTGGTGCGTTTTACTCCTTCGAACGAACCAAAACCTTCGAGATGAGCCTTGCCTACATTGGTTATGATTCCATAATCCGGACAAGCAATTTCAACTAATTCTTTAATATCACCTTGTTTACTTGCACCCATTTCAATGACAGCAAGTTCATGTTCCTTTTTTAATTTCAACAGCGTTAATGGCACACCAATATGATTATTAAAATTACCTTGTGTATAAAGCAAATTGAATTTTTGAATCAAAACCGATGCAATGAGTTCTTTCGAAGTAGTTTTACCATTGGTTCCTGTAATTCCCAACACAATAGGATTAAGCTGTTTACGATGATATTGGGCAAGTTGTTGAAGTGTTTCGAGTACATTTTCAACTACAATATATCGATTATCAACCGCAAAATTAGCTTCATCAATTACTGCATAAGCGGCACCATTTGCAAGCGCTGCGTGTGCAAAAGCATTGGCATTGAAGTTATCGCCTTTGAGGGCAAAAAACAAGCAACCGGCAGGACAATTACGGCTGTCGGTTGAAACTTCGGAATGTTGTTCGAAAATAAGATATAACTCGGCAATAGTCATATATAATTAGATGAAATTAAAATTGATATACTAATGATACATACCAACCACTTTGGCGAAGGATTTTGCTACTATCAATTTTATTGATGCTATTAATACCAAAATCGTAGCCGCTTTTGAGTTTGTAATTTTTAAATTGTATACCACCACCAATACTCATCTGCAAGTTAATACGTTGAATAACCGATTTATTATACAAATCATTATTAGCATAACTTATTGAATTTATCCCTGTAAAGGTTTTCATAGCATCGCTCATTATGGCAGTAACCTTCTGAGGTTGAGCTAAGCCTACACCAATTGTTGGCCCTGCATACGCAAAAAATTTGAAGTTTTTAGAAGCTGGAAGCGAATAATTTATATGCAAAGGAATATTGATGGAATGACCAAAAGTTTTGTAATTAACCGAATCGGTTGAAGAATAGTATTGAGTTTTACTACCATAAACCATTGAATACAAAGCACCTGTAAGCAAACTGAAATTATTTTTCAATTCAAACTCTACATTTGCACCAATTTTGCCACCATTAAAGTAGGATTTACTAAATCCTGTTCCAAATTGTTTGGGTTGTACAAAACCAGCCTCAACACTATATTTCTGAGCATTAGCAGTTAAAAATAAAACAGAAAAAATTAAAAGCAAACTGATTTTAAGGAGATTATTCATTTTCATTATTATATTATTAAAACACTTCAAATTATTATTTGTCAGGCAAATAGAGTTTCGGAATTCTTAATTCATAAATCAGCACAAAGATATATTAAAAAAATGATTTTTAATTCTCAAAATTATATACTTTGCCTATAAATAACGCTTTTTCACTCATTCTATTTTAAAATGTGAAATTATAAAAGCATTTTGAGCGACGATATTTTTGTTTAACTTTGCAATCCTTAGAAAAACAGTAATAATTTCGAATAAGAATTTGAAAGTCAACAAGTATGATAGTTTGTATAGCCGAAAAACCAAGTGTAGCCCGTGATATTGCCGAAATTTTGGGAGCAAAAAACCGAAAAGAAGGATATATTGAAGGTAATGGCTATCAAGTAACATGGACTTTTGGACATTTATGTGGCTTGCTTGAACCACACGAATATGCTCCCGAATGGAAAGCTTGGGCACTGAGTCATTTACCCATGATACCGGCCCGTTTTGGCATTAAAGTAATGAACGACAGCGGGATACAAAAACAGTTTAAAGTTATTGAAACACTTATGGCCACAGCCGATGAAGTGATAAACTGTGGTGATGCTGGGCAAGAGGGTGAATTAATACAACGTTGGGTAATGCAAAAAGCATTATGTAAATGCCCCGTAAAACGATTGTGGATTTCGTCGCTCACTGAAGAGTCCATAAAAGAGGGATTTAAAAAACTAAAAGATCAATCGGAATATAAAAGGCTGTACGAGGCTGGACTTTCGCGCGCCATTGGCGACTGGCTATTGGGCATGAATGCAACGCGACTATACACACTTAAATATGGTAAAAACCGTCAGGTTCTCTCCATTGGGCGCGTACAAACTCCAACTTTGGCATTGATAGTAAATAGGCAACTCGAGATTGAGAATTTTAAGCCCGAAGCTTACTGGGAATTAAAAACGGTGTATCGCGATACTGTTTTTTCGGCTGCCAAAGGGCGATTTTCGAGTGTAGAAGAAGGGAATCAGTTTTTAGAAACCGTAAAATTGGCTGATTTTTTCGTAACTGATATTTCTACCAAAAAAGGAAATGAATCGGCACCTAAATTATTCGACCTTACATCCTTACAAGTTGAATGCAATAAGAAATTTGGATTTTCGGCCGATGAAACTTTAAAACTTATACAAAGTCTGTACGAAAAGAAGGTAACTACGTATCCACGTGTTGATACCACATTTTTGACCGACGATATGTATCCAAAAATTCCAGATATTTTGAAGGGATTGAAGGATTATGATTTACTTACAAAACCACTATTGGAAACAAAAATACCCAAAACAAAAAAGGTATTTGATAACTCAAAAGTAACCGATCACCATGCTATAATTCCAACTGGAATTCAACCTACAGCACTGAACGACAATGAAAAACGCGTTTTCGATTTAGTTGCACGCCGGTTTATTGCTAATTTTTATCCTGAATGTAAAATATCGACCACAACGGTACTCGGCGAAGTAGAAAAAGTTGATTTTAAGGTTATTGGCAAACAAATATTAGATGCCGGATGGCGCATAGTTTTTGAAAAAGCAAAACTCGAAAGCGATGAAAATGATCCAGATGAAGATGAAAACACGTTGCCAATTTTTGTAAAGGGCGAAAGTGGACCACACACCCCTACCCTATCCGAAAAGTGGACATCGCCTCCCAAACCATACACAGAGGCAACCTTGCTTCGCGCCATGGAAACTGCTGGAAAATTAATCGACAGTGAAGAATTGCGCGACGCAATGAAAGAAAATGGCATTGGGCGACCGTCGACCCGAGCTGCAATTATCGAAACCTTATTTAAGCGCGATTATATTCGAAAAGAACGTAAAAACCTTATTGCTACCAATACAGGAGTTGATTTGATTCAAACAATAAGCGAGGAATTACTGAAATCGGCTGAATTAACAGGCCGATGGGAGAAGAAACTTCGTCAGATTGAACGTGGTGAATATGAAGCTAGCGTTTTTTTGGAAGAACTTAAAGAAATGGTGCGTCAAATTGTTTTTAATGTAAAAAGCGAAAACCGACAAACAAATGG
>CAYXQZ010000047.1:0-10825 GCA_964466415.1 uncultured Paludibacter sp. | reverse complement strand
GGAGTTTCACTTTTTAATTGTTTTTTCCAATAATTCACTTTCTCAACACCTTTAATGGCTAAAGCAAGTTTTCCACCTATCCTATATTTTTCGTAAACCTCTTGCGTAGCACCATCCATCGAAATTATAAGTTTATCGAGCCCCGACTCCACAATTTGCCTAGCTAATTCAGAATTAAGTAATTGTGCATTGGTAGATGTTGAAGTAAAAATACGAGATTTATGCGCATAAGCAATCATTTTGATAAGATTTTTGTTCAATAAAGGTTCGCCCTGAAAATATAATATTAAGTGAAATAAAGTAGACTTCAACTCATCGATGATATTTTTATAAAGATCAAAGTCAATATTAGTCCCTTGTTTGCGTTTACTTACACCAACAGGGCATTCAGGGCATTGTAGTTGACAAAAATCGGATGGTTCAATAGATAAAAAAAAAGGCAGTGTATTATTTTTAAAAACCCTCTTATTTCGTGAAGCTAAGTAGGAGAATAATATTATAAATAAATTTTCAAGTTTACTGATTGATATATACTTAAATGACCTTAATACAATTTTCAAGTCAGAAATTAGGTGCATTTGTTATAATTTTAAAATTTAAAAAGTTCTATTTACTATGCGCTTTACACATATACCGTTAAAAATAAGGACAAATTTTGAATAAAATGTGAAAATCCCTCTGCAAAATAAATCAAAATTCATTGAAACATCGTATATTTGCACTCAATTAGAATGAAATTTATACTTAATTAATTTATAACAAAAAAACAATTTATGAGAAAACAATTATTTTTCGCGGTAACTTTGGTTCTTGCAATGGTTTTCAGTTCGTGTAACAAAGATCTGACTGCCTTAGATCCAAGTCTTTTCACCACCACTCCTAACCCATTGGTCGAAAAAGCTGGTAAAGTTGATGCCACTATTACAGGAACTTTCCCCGTTAAGTATTTCGCAAAAAATGCAACTGTAACCGTAACTCCAGTTCTTGTATTTAACGGAACCGAAGTAAAAGGAACTCCAACCCAATTTCAGGGCGAGAAAGTAAAAAGCAACAACAAAATTATCAATTTCAAAGCTGGTGGAAAATACACAATTCAAACTACATTTAATTATGTACCTGCCATGGCAAAATCTGAATTGTATCTTGACTTTAGTGTTTCAACAAGCAAAAAAACATACACAATCCCACGTGTTAAAGTAGCTGATGGTGTAATGGCAACTGCTCAACTAGTTGCAAAAAGCTTTGGTGCTGCCGATGGAGCTAATGGTCCAATCATCATTGCTGATAAATTCCAACGTGTAATTCAAGAAATGCAAGAAGCGGATATTAAATTCTTGATTCAAAAATCGGACATTCAGAAAAAAGAAATGAAGTCGGAAGACATCGTAGCTTTGACTCAAAAAATTAAAGCCGTTAAAGAATCAATGAACCAACAAGTAGCTGGTTTCGAAATTGCCGGATATGCCTCACCTGACGGTTCGATGGAAATTAATACTAATCTTGCTGAAAAACGTCAGAAAGTAACTGCCGATTTCATCAACAAAGAATTGAAAAAAGTAAAAACTTCGGTAACTATTGATTCAAAATTCACTGCTGAAGACTGGGATGGCTTCCAAAAATTAATGGAAAGCTCTAGCATTCAGGACAAACAAGTTATTTTGAGCGTACTTTCTATGTATACCGACCCTGAACAACGCGAACGTGAGATTAAAAACTTATCGAATGTTTTCAAAAGCATTGCTGAGCAAATTCTTCCTGAACTTCGTCGTTCACGTTTAAAATTGACAGTAGATGTTACTGGAAAATCGGATGTAGAAATAGCTAAATTGGCGAAAGAAGATGCTTCAAAATTGTCATTAGAAGAATTGCTTTATGCTGCCACACTTACTCAAGATTTAAGCGAAAAAGCGGCTATTTATACAAAAGCAACTGAAAAAGCTCCTGATTGTTTACGTACTTACAACAACCTTGGTGTTGTAAAATACCAACAAGGAAATATCGACGAAGCAGCACGTTTATTTGCAAAAGCTCTTGAATTAAAATCAATTCCTGATGTAAATTACAATGCAGGATTATGTGCATTGGCAAAAGGAGATTTAGGTAAAGCTGAAGTTAGCTTTGGAAAAGCTGCAGGTACTAAAGGAAACCTTAGCAATGCGTTGGGAACAATCAGCATAATTAAAGGCGACTATACGAAAGCTAAAACTTTCTTCGGAAAAACAAGCACAAACAACGCTGCTATTCTTCAAATTCTGGATGGCAACTACAATGGAGCTCGTGCTACCTTGGATGCTGTAGCTCAACCTGATGCATTAACATCATACTTAAATGCTATTGTAGGTGCTCGCACTAACAACCGCGATGCTGTTTACGCAGGACTTCGCAAAGCAGTGAGCATGGATGATGCCTACAAAGCAAAAGCAACAAACGATATTGAATTTGCTAAATTCAATACTGAAGATGCATTTAAAGCTATTGTAAAATAAGAGATAATTTATGAATTTCAAAAAAGGGTTTTGCTTACATAGCAAAACCCTTTTTTGTTGAAAAAAAACAGTAACTTTGTATCGAAATACGCTTAATCAATTCAATGAATTCAATAACGCTATCCGAACTAACAAATCAAATTCAGGCAACAATTCGTCTGAATTTTGCTACATCTGTTTGGATACGTGCCGAAGTAAGTGAGCTACGCGAAAATCAAAACGGCCATTGTTATTTGGAGTTTATTGAAAAAGACATAAATTCCGACGCAATCATTGCAAAAACAAAAGCAATTATTTGGTCGTCGACATTTAGAATGATTAAGCCTTATTTCGAAAACAGCACCGGACAATCATTACGTCCTGGTTTAACGCTCTTGGTGGCTGTGCAAGTTGAATTTAATGGGGTATATGGATTTAGCTTGATTGTCAATGACATTGACCCTGCATTTACCATAGGAGAGTTAGCAGCCCGACGTATTAAAATAATTCGCCAGTTAGAAGAAGATGGTATTGCCAATATGAATAAAGAGTTGGAAATGCCAAAAATAACACAGCGAATAGCCATTATCTCGTCGGTTACAGCTGCTGGTTATGGCGATTTTAAAGACCAACTTTTCAATAGTTCAAACAATTTTACATTTTACACCAAATTATTTAAGGCCATAATGCAAGGTGATCAAGCTGAAAAATCCATTATTTCAGCTTTAGATAAAATTTATAACCATGTTGAAAAATTTGATGTGGTTGTTATTATTCGTGGAGGAGGTGCCACTACAGATTTAGCTTGTTTCGATTCTTACTTATTAGCTTTGAATTGTGCTCAATATCCACTGCCTATCATTGCCGGAATTGGTCATCAGCGCGATAATACCATTGTGGATATGGTTGCTCACTTATCGCTTAAAACTCCAACAGCGGTAGCTGAGTTTTTAATACAACGTATGCAGGAAAACGAAAATGAAGTTTTAGATGTTTTTTACGATATTATCAACATTGTAAAAAACAAAATTAACACTGAAAATCAATTTCTAACAAGTATTAGTTGGAAAATGAAACAGAGTTTACTTAATAAAGTTTCTGCAAAATTGTTGTATTTAGAAAAACAAAAGAATAGATTACAAACATCTGTAAGGAGTTTAATTAATTACAACACAAACAAACTAGCATTAATAAATAAAACAATCGAAACCCACTCACCAGCCTTTTTATTAAAACATGGATATTCAATTACCACCATTAATGGCAAACGTGTAACATCGAAAATTGGCATTAATAAAGGCGATAAAGTTCGAACTTATGTGTCGGATGGTGATTTTGAGAGTACAGCTAGTTAGAAAGAAGAGTTTTGAGTTATGAGTTTAGAATTATGAGTTATGAAAAACAAAAATAAGATTATGTCGAAAATTACGCTCGAGAATATGTCATTTCATGCGTATCATGGTTGTTTGGAACATGAAAAAACTTTAGGAAATACATTTATTGTTACGGTGCAAATGGAAATTGATACTGCAAAAGCAGCTCAAACCGACGAGTTAACCGATACTCTTAATTATCAGTTAGTTTACGATGTAATAAAAATTGAAATGGACAAGCCTTCAAAATTGATTGAACATGCAGTACAGCGAATTGCTGATAAAATTCAATCAACTTTCAATCAAATAAGCCATCTTAAAATTAAATTATCAAAATTAAATCCTCCTTTAGGTGGCAAAGTAGATGCTGTGAGTATTGAAATAGAAAAACAATTCTAATTATTTGGGTATTTAATACTTCAAATTGCATTTGAAAATATTGATTTTAAAAAAAATAACCCACTTGAATAGCCTAATCCAAAATAAATTACTATATTTGTTGTTCAAATTCACATCATAAATATTTAAATCATCTATATATGAAATTCGTTGTATCAAGCACTGAGCTATTAAGCCATTTACAAGCCATAAGTCGTGTAATTAACAGTAAAAACTCTTTACCAATTCTGGACAATTTCTTACTTCATATCGAAGGTAATACACTGACTATGACCGCTTCGGACATAGAAACAACACTAATAACATCAATGACAGTTGATAATGTCGAAGGAGATGGAAAAGTAGCTGTTGTGTCGCGATTATTGCTCGATACTTTACGTGAATTTGCTGATCAACCACTTACTTTTAGTATAAACGACAGCAATTTAGCCATGGTTATTACTTCGGCTAATGGTTCATATAATTTTATTGGTCAAAATGGTGACGAATATCCACGTATGCCACAGCTACTTGATGAATCACGTGTTTTGACTTTACCAGTTACGAGTTTAGCAGCCGGAATTAGCAAAACGCTTTTTTGCACTGCCGATGACGAGCTTCGTCCAGTGATGAATGGCGTTTATTTCGACATTGAAAAAGAAAGTATCACTTTTGTAGCTACCGATGCACATAAACTTGTACGCTTAAAAACGCCTCTAACCAGCATAACATTGGGCGAAGATGAAGAAAAAGTGAGCTTTATTTTGCCAAAAAAACCAGCTACCATGTTGAAAAACATATTACCTAAGGAAAGTGGCGAAGTAGAGGTGAAATTTGATTCAAAAAATGCTTATTTCAAACTTGCAAATTATACTATGATTTGCCGCCAAGTTGAAGGTCGTTTCCCTAACTACAATGGTGTTATCCCAAAGCAAAATTTATACAAAATTATAATCGACAGGAGCACATTTATTAATGCTTTAAAACGTGTATCTGTATTTTCGAATCAAGCAAGTAATTTAATTAAACTTGATTTTCACGATAATATGATTCATATTTCGGCTCAGGATATCGACTTCTCAATTTCAGCCGAAGAAACCATTAACTGTCAGTTCGAAGGTGAACCAATTAAAATTGGTTTTAAATCGGCATTTCTGATTGAAATTCTGAATAATATTGATTCGTCGGATGTAGTACTTGAAATTACTGACCCTTCGCGCGCAGGTCTAATGTTACCTTTCGAAAATCAAACTAACGAAGAGTTACTGATGTTATTGATGCCTATGCTATTAAATGACTAATTAAATCAAAAAACTTGATATTTTTCAAAAACAAAAAGGTCGAATGTCGTTGATATTTGACCTTTTTTATCCACATAAATTATGAAGCTGCAATTAAAAAACCCAATTATATTTTTTGATCTCGAAACAACAGGTACAAATACGGTAACCGATCGAATTGTTGAAATTGCGTATCACAAAGTTTCGCCAAACGGACGAGAAGAGACAAAAACTATACGCATTAACCCCGAAATGCCAATACCTAAAAGCGCTTCGGATATACATGGCATTACCGATGCCGATGTTGCTGATTGCCCAATTTTTAAAGCTGTAGCAAAAGAAATTGTGCGCGATATTGAAGGTTGTGACCTTGCTGGATACAATTCGAATAGATTTGACATACCTCTGCTAGCCGAAGAATTATTGCGTGCCGATGTTGACATCGACCTTATGAAACGTAAATTTGTTGATGTACAAGTTATATTTCACAAAATGGAAGCACGTACACTTGGAGCTGCTTATAAGTTTTATTGCGATAAAGATTTGGTTGGAGCTCACGGTGCCGAAGCCGATACGTTGGCTACGTATGAAGTACTTCAGGCACAACTTGACCGCTATCCTGAATTAAAAAACGACATTGAATTTTTAGCGAAATACACCACTCAAAATAACAATGTTGATTTTTCGGGTCGATTAATTTACAACGATAAAGGCGAAGAAGTGATTAATTTTGGGAAATATAAAGGCCAACTTGTGACCGATGTATTGAAAAAAGATTTGGGTTATTATGGTTGGATGATGAACAGTGATTTTGCGCTTCACACCAAAAAAGTACTAACTAACATCAAGTTACGCGACTTCAACAAATAAAGTTTGAAGCAGAATGTATAAACGATTTTTGACAAGTAGTTTTGTTCTGTTGTATTTGTGCATTACCTTAACAGCACAAATACCAGCAAATTATTACTACTCGGCCATCGGAAAACAAAGTGCTGAACTCAAAACAGCCCTTTTTCGGATTATCCAACCACATACCATGTTGGAATATTATAGCCTAAGTAACTCATTTAGAAGTACTGATTGGCATCCAAATGGCTATTTTTGGGATATGTACTCCAATATAAAACGCACAAATTGGGAATCAGGTGGTTTAAATAGAGAACATAACATGCCCAAAAGTTGGTTTGGAATAGGTTCAACCGAAATAAATTCAGCGCCAATTGCAACCGATTTGCATAATTTGTACCCTTCGAATGCTGAGGCAAATTCGAAAAAATCGAATTTTGCACTTGGGGTTGTTGGATCGGTTAGTTATCAAAATGGTGTTGTAAAAGTTGGTTCAAATATTTATCCTGGTTATACTGGAAGCGTTTTTGAACCTGCAAATGAATATAAAGGAGATTTTGCTCGCGATTATATGTATATGGTAACATGTTACGAAGATTATGCAAATACGTGGCAAAGCACTGGAACTTCGTCGATGCTACAACGCAACACATACCCCGTTTTAAATAGCTATGCTGTAAAACTATTAATGGAATGGCACCGAAACGACCCTGTGAGTATAAAGGAGATTGTCAGAAATAATGCAGTTTATGACTTACAAAGCAATCGTAATCCTTATATCGACCATCCTGTATTAGCAGAATACCTCTGGGGAAAATATATTGGTGAAATATGGGATGGAACAAATGATTTACCTGAAACTTCTGAACCCTTAGTTTACAAATACAATACATCAAATAATACCGTTTTTGTAAAACTTAACAAACCATCAAAAGCATTGTATAAAATTTATTCACTTACAGGAACATTAATTCAAAGTGGAAAAATGGATTCAAGTTCACTTATTACACTTGTAAACAAATACACAAACGAAAATTACGAAAAAGGAGTTTATATCCTATCGTTATACGCCGGTGGTAGACGCAAAACTGCTCGATTGTTGGTTTTTTGAAGCAACAAATAAACATTTTGGACTTAAGATTGTTTATTATTATACTGAAATTAAGTATATTACATTAAAATAATACAATTATGAAACACAGCTATTCATCAAAAAGCATCTCAATTCTCATGTTGTTTTTAGCAATGTTCAGCCAATTTACTTTTGCTCAAAACACCGACAATTACACGCTGTATAAGGCTATTGTAATTGATAAAAACAGTGGTAATCCGTTGGCTTACGCAGGTATTACTGTTGATGGTACAAATTATTCGACAGTTTCAAACTCGGATGGCGAATTTGCCATTAAACTCCTATCAAGTATTGAAGACGCTGTTATCAATATTCAATTTATTGGATATAAAGGGAAAAGCGTACAAATAAGGGATTTAAAAAACGACAAAAACAAAATTGAACTTGAACCCGTAACAGTAGAATTGCCCGAAATTAGCGTCATTTCAAAAGATGCTGAAAGTCTTGTGCAAAGTATGCTTGAAAAGAAAGGCATCAACTATGGCACACAAGAAGAGCATTTAACAGCATTCTACCGTGAGTCAATCCGTAGAAACAAAACTTATGTGTCGCTATCCGAAGCCGTGGTTGATGTTTACAAACAATCATACAATTCATATAAAAGTGATATTGTAAAGATTTACAAAGCACGTAAAAAAACCGACTATAGTAAATTGGATACACTGGTTTTTAAACTACAGGGAGGACCTTTCAACTCACTTTATCTGGATTTGTTGAAAAATCCCGAAATGATTTTCACTGACAAAATGCTTGATAATTACGAATTTACATTCGACCGTTCAACCCGAATAGGAAAAAGGCTTATTTATGTAGTTGATTTTAAACAAAAAAAATATGTTGAAGAACCATTATATTTTGGCAAATTATATATCGATGCACAATCATTAGCTTTGAAAACAGCTACATTTAAATTGAATTTAGCAAATAAAGAAGCCGCATCGAGAATGTTTATTGTAAAAAAACCGTATAATGCTGATGCTTATCCAATTGAAACAAGCTACAGGATAGATTTTTTGGAAAAAGACAACAAATGGTATTACGGTTATAGTAGAATTGAATTAGGATTACGAGTTAATTGGAAAAAGAAATTATTAAACACAAGCTTTTATTCTACTATTGAGATGGCTGTAACTGATAAAGATAAATCGGATTACAATAAAGAAACTATGAGTAAAGATCGAATCCGTCCAACAATTGTTATAACCGACGAAGTTAGTGGTTTTGCCGATCCTGATTTTTGGGGTGAGTTTAACGTAATTGAACCAGAAAAACCAATTGAAGCTGCTATCCGAAAAATTCAAAAGCAGTTAATTAATAAATAGTTAGAAGTATAATAACTTAAGAGCCTCAATATCATTTTCGACATTGAGGCTCTTATTTTAAATTTCGTTTAAGAACGCTTAATTAAACGGGGTGCTTTTTGATCATTCGAAGCTTCCGACTTAACCACATGCTTTGGTCTATCAAAATTACTTTCTGTACTTTTTCTTCTTTTACCTTTTCCTGGATCAATTGAAGGTCTCTTTTTCACATTTTTCGACTTAGTTCGCGAAATTTTATTACTCTCTACAGGTAAATTTTCAGCTGGATATGGATGATCTTTAACAACCGGAATCTGAATGGAAATCAACTTTTGAATATCGCGTAAGTAAGGAAATTCTTCCGAATCACAAAACGAAACAGCTTTACCATCGAGCCCTGCCCTACCCGTTCGGCCAATACGATGCACATACGTTTCGGGTATATTTGGAATTTCGTAGTTGATAACCAAATTCAAATCGTCAATATCAATTCCACGGGCTGCAATATCAGTAGCAACTAACACACGAGTAGTTCTATCTTTAAAATTCCGTAATGCATTCTGACGATTATTCTGCGATTTATTTCCGTGTATAGCTTCCGCCTTAATATGAGCCTTTACCAAAAAGCGTTGCACTTTATCGGCACCATGTTTGGTACGTGTAAAAACCAAGGCTGTAGCAATTTTCTTATCTTGCAGAATATGAATCAACAAATCTTTTTTATTGGCAGCATCTACAAAATACATTTCCTGCTGAATGGTTTCGGCAGTAGTCGAAGCTGGTGTTACTTCCACTTCTTCGGGATTTGTTAGAATTGTTCCAGCCAATACACGTATTGACTCAGGCATAGTTGCCGAAAAGAAAAGTGATTGACGTTTAGCAGGAATAAGTTTCAATAACTTTTTAATATCATGAATAAAACCCATGTCGAGCATGCGGTCGGCTTCATCAAGTACAAAAATACTTAAATCGTTTAGCTTCACATATCCTTGATTTTGCAAATCGAGCAATCGACCTGGCGTAGCTATCAGGATATCAACACCTTTACGAAGTTCTCCAACCTGCTGACTTTGTGGCACACCACCAAAAACAACTGTGTGACGCAAATTCATAAATCGTCCGTAAGCGGCAAAACTTTCGCCAATTTGTATGGCAAGTTCACGCGTGGGAGTTACAATAAGCGTTTTAATTTTGCGTGGTGAGCGGTCGCTTCCTTTGTTTTCGTGCAAAAGTTGTAGAATTGGAATGGCAAAAGCAGCCGTTTTACCAGTTCCAGTTTGCGCACATCCTAATAAATCGGTGCCTTTGAGTACAATGGGGATAGAAATTTCCTGAATAGGAGTTGGCTGGGTATAACCTTCGTGTTTTAGAGCATTTAAGATCGGCTCTATAAGATCTAATTGATCAAATGTCATAAAATAATTGGCGAATTCTGTCCTCTAAAACCGTAAAAAAAATTCAAACGCACGGAACAGAATTCGCCACAAAGGTACTCAAATAAAACGGAGAATCAAAGTTTTACTCCAAATGCCAAATCACCCGCATCTCCAATTCCTGGAATAATGTACGAATGGTCGTTCAGTTCAGGGTCGATAGCCGCAGTCCAAAGTGTGATTCCTGAACCTGCAAAAGTTTTTTTGAGGTATTTCACAGCTGTTTTGCTTGCAATAACAGTGGCAATATGAACATTTGCAGGCTTTCCTTTCGTAAGTAAAGCACCATACGTCAATTCCATAGAGCCTCCGGTTGCTAACATAGGATCGATAATGATCAACGTTTTACCTGTTAAGTCGGGCGAAGCTATGTATTCTATATGAATATCAAATTTCAATGCATCTTTGTATTTGCGATAAGCTGAAACAAAAGCATTTTCGGCATAATCGAAATAGCTCAAAAAGCCTTGATGTAAAGGCAGTCCTGCACGAAGAATAGTTGATAGAACTACCTTTTCGTCGATTACATTCGTTGGTGCAATGCCAAGCGGAGTTTGCACATCTTCGCTCACATAATGCATTTTTTTGCTTATTTCGTAAGCCATAATTTCGCCAAT
>CAYXQZ010000046.1:8303-19349 GCA_964466415.1 uncultured Paludibacter sp. | reverse complement strand
ATGAGTAAAACCAACAGTTGCTGTGTGCTTTTCCATGTTTTTTCATCCCTATTATACCCCCACGAACCACTAAAAGTCTGACAAGTTTCCCATGCTACTTGTTTTCCGTTTACTTCAGGCCATTTTGCCACTTTAAACTGTTCGGGTGTTGTGAAATCCCATGCACTTTCATCGGCTTTTAAATCAAGACGGTCATTCACTAAAATACCAGGTTGTAACTGACGTACCATTTTTATGAGTTTCTCCGAATCCCAATCTTTACACCCTTTTCCATTATCGCCGGGATAGGAATAATCGAACCAAAGCAAATCTATTTTACCATAATTGGTAAGTAACTCACGGACCTGATTATGAAGATACTCGCGGTATTTTTTCATATCACGATTCTTGTTCATTAGTGCAAGGCTATCTTTATTTGTTGTTCGCTGCGGGTGAACTCTGTCTATTGTAAAATCGGGATGATGCCAATCAATAAGACTGTAATAGAACCCAATTTTTATACCTTCAGCTCTGAAAGCATCGACCCACTCACGTAGAAGATCCTTTTTACAAGCCGTATTGGATGATTTGTAATCTGTAAATTTCGAATCGAACAGACAAAATCCTTCGTGGTGTTTAGTAGTTATTACGGCATACTTCATTCCGGCAGCTTTGGCCATTTTAGCCCATTCGTTTGGATTGTACATATCAGGATTGAAGTTATCAAAATACTTTTGATACCCTTCATTGGTAATACATTCATAGTTTTTCACCCATTCGTGACGAGCAGGAAGCGAATACAATCCCCAGTGAATAAACATTCCGAAACGATCGTTTACCCACCAGACCATACGCTCTTTTTTTTGCGATTCGGTTTCAGTTGAAAGTCTTTTTACCTGAGCATTGCTCACTGGAATAACTAAAGTAAGAATTACTAAGAATAAAATAATTTGTCTCATAATTTGGTGTTTAATTCGCTATTAGTTTTTTAATTATTATGTTTAATCTCAGTATTTTAATTGATTATCAATAGAAATATTGTTGTTTCTAATTTCAGGCTCTATATAAACCGGGGTTCTATTTTCAATATTGTTATTGAAATTGATCATGATATTTCGAATAAGGCATGCATTAGCTGGATTTCCGAGAATAATTCCTTTATTGAGCCCATAAAAAATTCTTCTATTTTTTCAACTTCTTGTTAATTTCAACACAAAGCAGTTCGGCTTGCGCTTTTACACCTGTCTCGTTAAAATGAATACCATCATTTGTATAGTAATCTTTATTATTTAATGAGGCAGTATAAAAATCCAGCAATGGGAATTGGTTTTTTGTAGTGAATTCTAAACAGACTTTATTGCGCATGACAATCTGATTATTTCGTTCATGAAACTCATCTAAACTATTACGCTTGCGAATTGCTGTTGTATTTATCCAAATAATACCTTTCTTGGATTTTTTCTTTATTAAATTATAAACCACTGGAAGATAATTTTTATATTCATCTACTGAATAAAACTCGCCGTGTAAGCCATTGTTAAAGCAAATCACATCAAAATCGAATTTTTTTAATATTAAATCCAACTGCTCTATAAAATTAGAATCGCCAAGACTACGAGAAGTAGTGAACTTGGAACAATAGGCTTTCCCGTTTAAGTTTTCTGTCACTACCGGATAATAACGTTCAACATGTGAATCGCCAATGAGTAGGACTTTGGGAAGATTGGTTTTATCTGTTCCAACTATAAATGTATTAGACCACTCGGTCGATTCGTTTACACTGCTTCCTACAAGTGTTTTTTTAATTGAAACACAACTCGAAAAAAGAATTAAAAAAATGACCGTAAGTTGTACAGTTACAATTGCTGATTTCATACTTTCTTTACTTTTGATTACGTTTATAAATTTAATTGATTATCCAATATTATATATTTATATTTTTCAACAACATGCTGATTTACTGTCTTATTTAATATCTTTAAAGCTTACTTTTGTCAAAAGCTCACCGCTCTTTTTATCACTCTTTATGATAATTGTCGATAAATTGCGCATACCTAATTTACGGGCAGGAATAATCTCTACTTTACAACCGGCTGGAACAGAAATAACTGCTATTGATTTTTTTCCTTCAATTTTCACTTCATTGCCAGCAAGAGAAACAGGTAATGGAGTTTGCCAGATAAAGTTTACACCGCTTCCTTGCTTTAAAGAGTATTTATCCGTTATTTCAAAAGACCTGGGATTTGGTGAATTAAACGTTCTGTCCCAATAGGCATAATATTCGGGCCAACAAACTCCGGGAGAAAAAGTGGCTTTAAAAGCTATATTGTCACCCTCTGCTTTGGGTAATACACTCGCAATACCGATATTCGGTGTTGGATTTTTCGTCTGTGTTCCTGTTGGCACTAACATATTGTGATTATGAGCGAATTTCATATTTCCCGATTCTGCATCAGCATATACAAGACCTCCGGGGTCAACAGCAAAAGATTCTCCACCATACTCCAGAACAAAACTTCCACGATCGTAATGATTATGACCAACTGCCTCTTTATTACCTCCGATTACCAAAATTTTTGACCACTTATTGTCCGATTTACGGGCAGAGGAAACATATCCGGTTTCGGGCAGAGTAACTAATGTTTGAAAATTATTCGGATCAATGTTTTTTAAGTCCGGTATGGGTAAAGCCCAGGGAGCTATTGTGTTTTCAAGTGTAGGACTCTTTGCAGCTTGTGCAGCCAACAAATGAGCCGCTGCTCCATTAGGTCTTATTCGGGCCAACACACTTAATATGGATGAATTTATTATAACCACCGGTCCCGATTGACCATCTTCAGTCATAATAAGTTCATCGGTAGGAACCTTTCGGCTACATGCTGTACTTCGGAGAACTTCTAAATAATCATCTAATTTCTTAATTTCAGTTGGAAGTAATGAGTCCATCGACTTTTCCGGTCTTGCCCTTGTATATAAAACGAGGGCAGGCAATGCATTGTCAAGTGTATAGGAAAGATAGGCTGCACCCTCTTTGAATCCACCATCAGAAAAGAAAATTTGTGAAAGACTCTCTTTTAATTCTGCAGCAGCTAAGTCTGTATAAGGATTTAAATGACCCCAATTGGCATTTTTATTATTTTTGAGTGATTTCTTATTCGAATCGCTGTACTTTTCCAACAATACATAACTCGCAATTCTTCCTACAGAGAAGACCGGTAATTGATTACATTTAAAGATATACTGCCATTTCCAAACATTGTAATTAATGTTCCCTATTCCATCTTCGGCAAGTCGTCTCAGAATTAATGCTTCACCTGCAGGAGTCAGGAAAGAACCCGCCAAATCGCAGGCTAAAGCCAATTCATAAGCAATGCTGGAAGAATCGAAGGCTTTTTGCTCCCAAATACCGCCCGGATATTTGGCTATAAAATCAACTTCCCAATGAGGAATCAAAGCATATTTTATAGCTGTAATTGCAGCTTCACGTAGCGATGCTTTATCTTGCGTAAAAGTGGCATTCAGTAATACTTTTTGTAATGAAATTGGATTTGAATTGACGGTCATAACATTACTTTCTTGAAGAAAGTCACGAGCATACATCCTTGTTCCAAGGAAGGGTTTCAATTTTAACTCAGAACGAGCATTAATTTTTTTATTTAACCCTTTGGATTTTAGTGACTCTACAATCTGATTGTACTCTTTTTCGCCAAATAATAAGTAATGAACGGGGCGCCCGTCACACGATTCTGCATCTTTACGTACATATATATCTAAAGGTTGATTGTTGAGTATTTCCCAATTTTTCTTCTCCGTAATGAGTTGTACACTATCTCTTAACCCAAACCAGCCAAGAGCTCCACTTACTGATTTTGTTGAATTTGATTCAAAAGAAAACTCGACTTTCCGTAGATATTTAGCATTCTCTAATGGCAATACATATTGAGTTTGTGTAGAGTTTACAGCTTTAATTTTTCGATTGAATTCCCCTACTTCTGTCAATCCTTTAAGGCATACGGTTGTTCCTTTCTCTATTGCTAAACTTAAAACCATATTGTTGTAACCCGACAATGCTACTCCTTCTCCGCTAAAAACTCTTGATATGGACGGATTTTCCTGGCCTTTTGTCGGAATGAAACGAAATCTAAAGTCCTTTTTATCCAGATCTAATCCTTTTCCTTCCCATTTATCGATATCACAAAGTTGATTGTCGTAAAATGATTCAATCAATGCGTCACCCATCCCTATCGGGGTAAGTCTGGCATCAGTAGTATTGCTTTGACAATAAGTATTGGTGGTTACACCAATCAAAAAAACGAACCAAAGTATTTTATACATATCTTTAATATTAAAATTTTAGAAGTTTAATTTTTCGACACCAACGAGCCATTCAATAAATTAGAATTCAACAGTTGCAATTCTGAATTTAGATAGCGTTCAAAATCAATCTTGTTTTGTATTCCTATTGAAGACTGTTCCCAAACTGCACCAAAATAGTAGGTTAGAGTTTTATTTTTCGGCTTTAAGACTACCACATTACTATATCGGTCTTTTGTGATTTTCAAAAGTTCGCTTTTACGGAAAAACACGCTTATTCCTAAATGATCGTTTAGCCCCGACTGAAGACCAAAGGTTGCCAAATAGCACCAATCACCCATTTCTCCCTGCATAAGCTCAGTGCCTTTGACGGCTACAATGCCGGTACATAGGTTGTCAATTTTATCGCTAATTAAAGCATCACATCGGGTCAAATAGCTTCCTGCACGAATGGAGAGTGTAGTCGATAGATTGAACTTTCCATAACTATTCTTCCAACCATTATATTCGTTTTTCAATTTCGACTCCAAATCGCCACTATAAATAATATGGCAATTTATACTATCAGTAATCGAGACTCTTTCGGCAATTGTATCATTCCAATGTCCAATACTACCGATTCCCAGAGACTTTCCGACCCCTAAAATATCAGCCCCCCAATCACTCATTTCGTGATACGACATAAAATTATCCAGTCCTACATTCTGAAGCACCAATTGATTGGTTCTCTTTCCAAAAATATCATTTGCATTGCGCCAATCCATGTAAAGTCGGTAACCTATCTTATCCGACTCCCATCCTGGCCCTTCAAAACGAATATCCCATGAATGATCAGTGTGCTTTGCCGGTACGTGGTATTCTGTAACATCGGTCCATACGCCACCTGAATATTCATACTGTGGACGTCCGCTTTCTCCTTTTTCAGTCCATACCCAATCTCCTCCTTTTCGTACTGACAAAACAGCTTGAGTGAGTTTTTTCTGAGGTATTATTTTTTTTGCTTTACTTACACAAAGCTGAACTGTCTCTCCTGCTTTCAGATCCATTTGAACCAATAGTTCCTTGTTCTTTTTGTGTTTTACCAATTGAAATGGAACCGCTTTGTTTCCGGCTTTTACTTGCAAAACATCTCCCAACTTACTGATTTGAACCAAACTCTCTTGATTCGTTATTCCAATGACCACCGCCTTGAAGTTTTCTTTTGTCGGGTTTTTGACAGTTAATGTAACTGCTTTTTGTGCATAAGTATTTAAGAATAATACACTAAGTGCAATAAGTGCTATCTGACGCATTTACTTTTGATTTTTTGTGTTGCTAATTATTTTTTAAATCCCAGTTTCCACTAAAGTAGGCTCTATCCAATTGCTTTAGAAAATCTTTATCATTCCGACGAACTCCAAGATCCATCAAGTCCATGTATATATAAAATTGAAGCCAATATCCATTGCTGTATTTTTGCTGTATACTCTTAGGATTACGCATCAAACTATACCAACTCATATTAAGTCCCTCTTTTTCGGCAACAGTACATGCTTTCAACGCATTCGTCCAAAGACCTTCTGCTACTTTTTTATTTAGTAATGCCAATCCTTTATAACCTAAATTTTTAGTCTTGATTTCTTCGCATCGATCGTCTAATCCGAGTTTCAATAGCGATACATTGTGTTCAAAAATCGTATCCCCATCAATATCATAAGCAATCTCGTCAATAAACCCATTGTTGTTTGTATCGGTGTACTTTACTGTTGGGAATTTTTTTGCACCAGTATGTAGTCTTCCCGGACCATATCCATCGTAAAGTCCGCCCATACCTTGATAAAATTGAGCATTCTGATCGATACGCCACGCACCCCATTCTGCTCCATATAGATGGATTCGTCCATCGAACTTGCCAACATATAAATTGCCTTGCCCTGAATTATCCATATCCCATTCGCCACGATCGCCCACTTCATCGGATTGAGGATTGTCATCTATACCAGCATTACGAATTCCACTTTTAAACAAAGATTTAGGATCGTATAATTCTACGCGCTCCCAGCGATTACAATCATCATCTTCATCGAACGAAAAGTAAACCTTATCCCATTTCCCTCGATTAAATATAAGATCCCATGCCGATTCATGATCAGGGTATATCAAATTGTCAAGTTGACGAATTCTCGGATCCTTAAATAAAAAATCAGCATCCTTAAGCCCCCTCATGTTTTTAAAATGGTGTATTTGATCCATATAATCAAATCCTTCACCTCGAAAACTCAAAGTCATATCAAAGTCAAATTCATTTTGAGGTCCATTATCATTATCCAAATCAAATGTGAGTGAACACCAGTCGATTTTTCCTGTAAACTTCAGATTATCAATATTATTCTGAAGTTTACGATTTTTAGCAATTGGAGGATTATCGCATAATCGAATAGCCATTTCTGTTAACCCATCATTATCTTCATCGTAAAACAAGAACGGATTTTCCCAATTCAAACGCAGGTCTGTTATACTATTGGGAGCAGCATGCGCTTTCATTAAAATGCTTTTACCGTGGTAATCTTCAAGAAAATCAGCTTGTCCCTGATGTGTCCAACATTTAAGCTCAAAGGTATTCCAATCAATATAGTTAAATATATTATCTTTATCCAGGTCAAGCATCCACATATAATGCCCCGGTCCCCAAGGTGCTTTCTCTTCAAATGCTACATAATCAGCAATAACCTGCATGTCGGCTTTACCATCATTGTTGGTATCGTTCCAATCAATTACCAAATCTTCTGAACCAGCGTAATTACCATCTCTGTTCCGGTCAATCATCAGGCAATCATTGTCCATATCTCCCTGAATATCTCCCGACTTCATGTCATCATCATCGTCAATCCAACACACAGGTATATTATTCTGAGTAAATGTTTTCAATAAATCAGGATCGCCATCTCCATCCAAATCAACATATTGAATGGGGCGGTTTTGTGGGTCGGGTTGAAGTCGATAAGCATTTAATGGAGTATTTGTATTCCAGTATGGTATCTGACCAAAGACAGCGAATGATAAATTCAGCAGCATTAAAAAAAATATTACATTTATCTTCATCACTAGTTCTATTAGTTGTTGTATTTCATTAATATATTATTGAAAACACTCCAGTATCATATCCGCAAAATGAGTACCTCCGCTGCATACCCAATGATTACCTTGCACCAATTCATCATAACATTTAGCTGCGGCTCCTAATTCTTTAGGATAAACATCTTCTGCCCAATAGGCTTGAGCAAAGGGGCCTTGATATGTTGTCTGTGAAACGCCTTCAAGCCATTTCAAAATCCAAGCCCTATTTTCTTCAAAACGACCTGACTTTTTTATTCCCAATACGAATTGTGGAATCCATGCCGGAAACGAACCTGCCCACTGATGATCACAACGGATACCACTCAAAACATCCAAATCTGTTGAAGCTAAACTTCTTGCCCAGGTAGGTGTAATCAATTCATTTCGAACAAAGGATACAATTTCTTTTATTTGATCAGATGACAATGATTCACCTGCACCGGTTAACACCAACCCTAAATCGTAAAGGTTTGCTGCCGGAATTTTTTTTCCATTTGGATAAAGACAATTAAAATACCCATCTCCATTTCTATAAAGTGTTTTTATTGCATCCAACAGTTTTTGTTGTTCTTCAGATGTGTCACCACCAAAAAGTTGATCGTATTGTTTCATTGCCCCAATTTGTTGTGCTGTAGAACCGGCTGTTCCATGTGCATAAGTTGTTATACACTCCAAATAAGCCGTACGATTCCCATAATCAACTAGGTACATATTCGGAAGATGCTTTTTGCGATGAATAAAAACCACCTCTTTTATTGCTTCACGGGTTGTCATTTTATAAGATTTTTCTTGTGTCGATATCTCATTCTGCACCTGTGAAGCTCTTTCTGAATCTATTGTTAAACTAGGCTTTCTGATAATTAGCGAATCTAACCAACTTTTATCTTTATAGTTTTTCAATAAATTGAAAGTTGAATTGTAGATTGCCATAGGATGAGCGCAACATGGGGCTCCTGTATGCTCATACGTAAATAAATTAACAACCTGAAAATCGAGCATAGGCTGCGACATTGTAACCTTTAGCATTTCAATTAATGATTTTGGATCAAGACGTGACAATATTCCACTTGTATATGGCAAGTCCCAAGCCAGATAGATGGACCCTTCGCCCCTTCGAGGCCATAGAGTTAAATATGCTGTTTTGATTTTTGAGCTGGGATATATTCTTCTACAGGTAAGCAATGTCAACACACCATTATAATACAACCGATCTAATTTTACATTGCCGGTTTTAACTATTGGCAAAAATCCACTGAAATAATTATTATTTGGTGAGAAAGCAGATTGCCATAATAGCTCCCATCTTCGTTTAGTCAATTCAGCTACTTCACCCATTCTTGTTTTCCACTTGGCATCCAAATTTTCTACAGCAGAACGTTTGATTCCATAAGTAAACAAAATATTGATTGTAAAACTTTTTTGTCCTTCAATTTTTGCATTCCACATTGGACGTCGTGAATTTGTCCATTTAGTTGGAACTTTATTAAAGCTTACTGAAGTGTATGCATTGGCATTTTCATTCTGTATTAAACAATTTCCTTCATTTGTGTTGCTTAGAACTTCCTGATTAAGACCATCATTTATTTTAAAAGAAAAAACATCGGTTGGAATTGATGGTACAGACCAGGCATAACCTTCTCCTCCGGTATTCATAGCCCTACCAGAGAGAAGAAATTCAAGAGTTAAACTATTTGTAGCTTTACTCGTATTCAATACAGTCAGTGAAACTACAACACCAGCTTCGTTTGGAAGCAATGATGTTTGTGAATTCAATTCCCAACCATCAACCTTAGTGCGTCTTTTTATCCCATAAGCCGTCCACTTAATTTCTGTACCATTGCTTATACGGGCTATATTTTTCCCATTTATTATAGTGACTCCTGAAATTTCGTTTCCGCCACTATAGGGTGGAAATATTGGATGCTTCACAGCTACCGGGTCTGCTTCAACTTGTATTGATCCAATATCATTGTTAAGTCCGGGCATCGCCTCAAGTTTTGTTATTGAACGCTTTAACCACCCTGTAGACAAGTCGGATAATGATATTGTAGGCTTGTATTGGTCGCTCACTGCATTAGTTGAGTTTATTGAACCTGCCCTTATACCAACAGTAGTTATAATTAAACATATAATAATTAAGCTAACAATACTAAAACTTCGCATGCAAATAATTTTATACATATTTTTAATTTGTTTTGAGCAATTATTTATTCAACATTAAACATTTTCTGATAACCGCCATTGTTTCTTGTTGTCTTTTCTCAACAAAATCTTTTGCTATCATCGTTTTCTTTTTTGCAGTTTTTGGGTCATTAGCTAATGATAATACTGTTGATATTAACCGGTCCATCTGTTCTTTACTATCGCTATCGAAAAACCAATCGCCCAACCCAATGTTGTGCCACATGTAGCCCTTACTGGTTTGCTCTTCAAATCGTCCGACTAAAGCAGGTATTCCATTACCAATACACATTATTGGCGAATGCTGCTCTAACCCAAACAAGCCTGCAGACCGAACATAAACGCTCAACGCTTCGTCTGTCAGCCAAAAACTATCACGCCACACCACATCTTTCTTTACATCTGCTGGTAGAGGATCATATAACATCTCCTTGCCAATTGCAACTTGTGTTACATCTTCGGGACAAATCAGAACTTTAAAATTAGTTTTTCGAATAACTTCTATAATGGCATCACGGTAAGGTTTATGATCGTGTTCTTTCATAGCCTGATTACGCTTGTCCACAACTTCATTGTAGGTCGACTTGTAAGAAGGGACAAGCCAATGTGGTGTGCGACGATATTTCGGAATTACACATAAAAACTTATCCTTTTTCAATCTATTATCCGACATGAATTTCAAAGCAAGCTTGTCATTTCTCAAATCACATGCAAATGCTCCATCTGGTCCAAATTCCATAATCGGCGCCTTTACACCTTCATGCTTTGCAAGCTCAAGGGATACCGTGTCCCGGAAATAAACAAACTGTGCTTGATTTAAAATATTAACTATCCTTTGATCAATAGAGACTTTAGCCAACGTAATTCCATATACACCAAATGGCTTCCTTGTATTATTTATCCATGTTTCTACATCCTTATAAGCAACAAAAGAAGGACCTGAACCATGCAGTAGAAAGTCACACTCTTGAAAAGCTGCATTTATTGCTACCGTATCTGAATTATCAATAATCTGAACCCGTGGAAACCTTTTCTGAAGCATCTCTTTCACTCCATTTCCTGCCTCCATAGTCCATAATCGAACTTCTACATCGGGAAGATATTTTTCAAGTAGTGCCAGCACCCCCGGACTATGGGCGATATCGCCAATATTTATAGTTTGCCACGAGGAGCGTAATAAAACTCTTTTTTTTATTTCTATTTTTTTGGACTCAACAATTTGACTATTACAATTAATAACTATTGAAAAGGACATAACAACAGCTATAATAGTAGAAACCATTATAATTTTTTTCATTCTAAATAATTTATTTTTAACGATTTGTTTTTTTGAAAAAGATTTATTTTTTCTCAATCAAGAGATGAATAATGTTACCAACCAAATTCAACATTTTGAGTCATATTGGGGTTAGCATCAATTTCTGTAGAAGGTATTGGCCAAATTAAAAATTTAGTGGAGTAGTTTACGATATTCAA
>CAYXQZ010000046.1:6931-8203 GCA_964466415.1 uncultured Paludibacter sp. | reverse complement strand
CCATTCAACTCATTTTCAGCTTCAGCTTTGATTAGATAAACTTCGGATAGACGAATAATAAATAAATCATTTTCATTATTTCTGGCTTGAAGCCCCTTGGGATCTGCATATTTATTCAGATAAGGATAATTCTCTATTACCTCATTTGTCTTTTTCACTTCAGGGAAAGTAATTGATTCCTGCGATGTACCTTTGTAGCTCCAACGTGTTAAAAATGACACTTCTGATCTGTAATCATTTAAATATTCACCCGTTTTATACATTTCAACCACCCAGGGTTGAATCTGCAGCATCGAAGAACCTTGTCCATTAGTCGGATTTCCACAAATATTATAACGAGAAGTGGGTTGGTAGTAAACTGCAAATTCACTACCTCTTGCGCTTGCGCTCGCTGCTGTTTCATCGCGTGTAAACTGGACTCCAAATATGACTTCCTTATAAGCGTTTTTTTCTAAATCAACATTCCACAAATCTGCATAATTATTAACCAGCGAATATTCGTTTGACAATATTACACTATCAGCAAAATTTTCGGCTAGTTGATAATAAGTTTTGGCTTCTTCGCCTTTTGATTTTAAATCCAGGTTATTAGCATAAGTTAAATATGCCAATGACAACATGGCTTGTGCTGCACCTTTGGTAGCATGTCCGAATTCTTTAGAAGGTAGTTGACTAAAAGGAACACATTTTTGACTTGCGATATTTAAGTCTTCAAAAATTAAATTATAAACTTCTTCCACAGTATTTCTTTTAGGATAAAAATCCGAACTCCCATCAACCGAATTAGTGTGAATAGGCACACCTCCATATAATCTTACAAGATAAAAGTATGATAATGCTCTCATAAAATACAATTCACCAAGTGCACGCTCCTTATAACTTGTAGTTAAAATGCCAGCATCAAGTTTTTCTAAAGATTCCTTCAATGCATTTGCACTGTTAATTGTCAGAAAAAACTGTGTCCATGGACCCGTAAAATATACGTTGGAAGTTGAAATAGTCCTCTCAGAAAACAATCTATAGATACTGTTTGTAGTAGCCATGTCATCTCCTCCCACAATTATTTGATAAGGTAGGTTTGATTTAAAACTGGGAAATGTAGTAAAATAGGAATACACCCCATTTAACTGGGAAAAAACATCATTCTGCGATTTAATAGAGGTCTCGGCAATCGGAGCATCATATATCTTTTCTTCAAGATCGCAACCTGTCATTACAACTATAATAATGAGTAATAGATTTATGTATATAGTTTTCATATTTGTTTATTTT
>CAYXQZ010000046.1:4579-6831 GCA_964466415.1 uncultured Paludibacter sp. | reverse complement strand
ACATCCTGTCCAATATTACCTTGTACAAAAACCGACAAACTAAATCCTTTCCATTGAAAATCATTCGTAATTCCAAATACAAAATCAGGATAAGGATTACCAATTATTTCACGATCATCAGCTGAGATTAAACCATCCGGAACCCCATTAGGTCCACTAATATCTTTAAATTTGAAACTTCCAGGTGTTCTGTTTGAAGCATCGTAAGGACTTGCATCAATCTCTGGTTGATTTTGATAAATGCCAATTATTCTATAACCATAAAAAGAACCTATTGGATAACCAACTTTAGCTATATTAACTGACTGACCACCTATTGCTCCTATTGCAGGCCCGGTAAATGAATTGATTCCACCACCCAATGATACGATTTTATTTTTGTTGAAAGATATGTTCCCAATTACATCCCATTTAAATTTTTTCGTCAATATCTTTCCCCTTAAATCAAATTCATAACCTGTATTTTCTACATTACCCTGATTTGTATTGTATTTGGTAAAACCATTTGAGGGAGGTATGGTAAGTCCAATTAAAAGGTCTTCTGTTAATTTATTGTAAAATTCAAAACCAAATGTGAGACGATTTTGGAATAGTGATAAATCAAAACCTATGTTACTCTGTTTTGATGTCTCCCAGTGAAGTGTATTATTGGCCATATTTGATAATAAATAACCGGTTTGAATCGATTCATTAACAACACTTCCCGTTGAAGTAAGTCTCCCTTTTGTAGCACCAACCGCTATAACCTGATTGCCTGAAAGGCCATAGCTTGTACGGATTTTACACGAAGAAATAAATTCAATGTCCTTCATAAATTTTTCATTGTGAAGATTCCATGCCAAAGCTAATGATGGAAAAAAATCCCATTTTCTTCCATCTGCTAATCGGGTTGATCCATCTTCACGTGCAGATAAGGTTGCAATATATCTGTTATCGTAAGTGTAATTTAATCGTCCGATAAACGATGCCAATGCCCATTGTGTTGTTCTTGTTGTAGGATTACTTATTGAATTCCCAGCACTTAAGTCATAATACATCAAATTGTCATTCGGGAAATTAAGCACATTGATATTAAAGCTCTTTTGTGTCCATTCTTGCCATGTAAATCCGGTTACAGCATTAATTCGGTGTTTCTTGTTTATTGTTTTATTATAATTCAATGTGTATTCTGTCAGATAATTAAATGAACTACCTTCACCCAAATATGCATATCCCCCTTCAAGATTGCCCAATGATGTTCCTCGTGGATGATAAAAATCACGACGCGAATTACTTGTATTAACGCCTCCATTAACTTTAAAATCTAAACCTTCGATAAGTTTGTAATTAATAAACATATTTGAAAGTATTGATGTTACACGGTTTTGGTCATCGGCAAGAGTAACTAATGTGAGTGGGTTTCCAGTCTGAGTCTGATCAATCTCATCTTCAAGTGTGTATGGAGTAATTAATGGTCGAAACAATAAACCACCATAAACAACCGATGTGGAAGGATCACTTCTGTCTGATGATTGCATAGCTGCTTTATTGTTACTTATTGAACCACTCATGTTTAATCCAAATTTCAATCTTGTATTTATTACCCTGTCCAGATTAACACGAATTGAACCTCTATCATACCTTGTATTTTTTACAATACCTTCTTGTTTAAGATATCCCAAACTAACTGCATATTTTAATTTCTTATCGCCCCCTGATATATTTAATTGATGATTCTGACTGTAAGCAGTTCGGTAGATTAAATCCTGCCAATTAGTATTAGTTTTCAAGTATTCTTGAATATCTGATTCAGTATATACAGGATTCCGACCACTATTTAAATAGGCCTCATTCGAATAATTTATGTAATCTGATGTTCCAAGTACATCTATTTTCTTGCGGAGTTCACTAATGTCGGTTCTGAAATTATATTCAATCCTGTCTATTCCTTCTTTTCCTCTTTTTGTTGTTATCATTACAACCCCATTGGATGCACGTGAACCATATATGGCAGTTGCTGATGCATCTTTCAAAATCTCAACTGATTCTATATCTCCTGGGTTTATATTTGCTAATGCATTGTCTACTGGAAGTTGTTCAAGATAGCCTGATTGACTACTTCCTGATATTTTTTGACTACCATTGTCCGTTTCAATTGGATAACCGTCAAGTACAATAAGTGGTTGATTTGATCCACTAATTGATGTTGCACCTCGTATTGAAAAAGTGATTCCACCACCTGGCGCTCCTGTATTAGAAGTTATTTGCACGCC
>CAYXQZ010000046.1:0-4479 GCA_964466415.1 uncultured Paludibacter sp. | reverse complement strand
GTCATTGTACCAGTTCCTGAATTTGGAACAAAAACACTGGCACCAATGATGGTTGCACCGTTTTTATCGGTAACAACCCCATTGATTTTTTTTACAACACTTTTTGGTTTCGGCTGTTCTTTCTTTACAGCAATGGTGATACTTTTTTCATTAATTGTGTAGATGATTTCTTTTCCATCAAATGCTTTATCCAGGATTTGACTAATGGTAGCATTCTTCACATCTACTGTAACAATCGTTTTTGACACCTTTTCATCAATAATGAAAAAAGAGTACTTGAAATCAGCTCCTAATTTGTCAACTAATTGCTGAACAGTAACATTTGTCATTTTGACATTTTTCTTAACTTGTCCAAGTGTTGTTTGTGCATGAAGATTTGTTACATTCGCCATTATGAATCCAATTATCATCATAAAGCAAATGATTCTACCTAGATTGATTGTTCTTTGAATTTTGATTTTCATATTATTATTTTTATCTTTGCGTTCATTTTTTTACATAAAAAGGGCTAAACGTCATTTTATATAAGACGCTAATGCATTGATTGTAAAATGATTAAATAGAAGGACTCAACGTGTATTCCCCAATAGACGAGTCCTTTTTTTTGTAGGTAAGAGTGTGTTTTTTCAAGTATTTATTACATAGGCTTTTTATTTTTTCGGGGTTTTGCTGATTATAGTTATTTGAGTAGAATCTTTTGTTTTATAATTAAATTCCAATTCATATTGCATTGCCTGTATAATATTCTCAAGCGGCTCATCATTCAAAAATGAGGCTGAAACTATCCTATTGGCAATGTTGATGTCTTTAATTACTATCTTTGTCTTGTAAATGTGCTCCAATTTATTTGCTAAATAAGCAAAGGATACATTTTTGTAATTGAATCTACCCGAAACCCAGGCTGTGTTATATTGTGTATCTGTTTTCTGCAATTCAAATTTTTGAGAATTTGTATTAAATGCTATCTCTTCACCGGGTTTCAACACTTGCTCACAGTTCTCAGCCATAAATCGAACCGAGCCTTCAACCAATGTAGTGATTACTTTACCGGTTTCCTTATTTGCCCTGACATTGAAACTGGTTCCTAATACTTCGGTCTTAGTTCCCAATGCTTCAACAGCAAATGGTCGGGCTTTGTCCTGTTTTACGTTGAAAAATGCTTCTCCTGTCAGTTTTACATCCCTTCTGTTTTCTCCAAAGTCGGATTTATACGTAAGCGAGCTGTTTTTATTTAAAGTCACCTTAGTTCCATCCTCCAACAAATACTCCACAGGCACCGATTGTGCCGAATAAGTGTAAAACTCTTTGGGCTCGGACGTATATAAATACGCCATGCCACATGTCATTGCAAAAAATACAACCGCAGCTACACTGGCAATTCTTAAATAGATATTTTTATACTTCGATTTGCGTATTTCAGGCTCAAAATTGAGTTGTGACAATACTTTTGCTTCGAAGCTTTCAGTATTTTTACTGGTTATATTCACATCAGCATCCCAATATTCTTTGAGTTGATTGTAAAGCAAAGTTTGCTCCTTGTTCTCAACAAGCAATTTCTTTAACTGTTGTTTCTCATCGTAACTCGCTTCACCGGCAAGAACTTTGGCTACTAATTCGGAAAATTGATCGTTCATGATCGTAGGGGAATTTGTTTATATTACTAAAGACACGATTTTTTAAAAATCCCCCCATTTAAAAAAAACTTATTGGAGGCTTATTTATAAATTTCGTATTATTTATTTTAAATATTTCTTTTTTTAACTAAATCAATAGTTTAAAACTACCAACTATATCCTTACCTTTTAAGAATCGTACAATATAAACACCTTTACTTAAATGGGTTTTTAAAATTCTGATTTTTGAATCATTACTTGAAATTGTTCGATTCTCAACTATCTGACCCTGTACACTATATAGTTGATAATTATAACATTTTCCATATTCTTTAAACTCAAATTCTATGCAGTTAGAAGTATTTTGAATTATCTTAATATCATCATTCATCAACGTAATAGTTTGAGCTGTTGTAATTTTTCTTTTTAATAATTGATCGCTGTATAAAGATTGTGGAATAAGCATCGTACCTCTACCAACTCCTTCTACAAAATCTTCGGGTGTGGTATTATAAGTATAAGTAGTTCCATTAGTACCATCCACTACGCCACTTATTGGTGAAGTCTTAACAGCTGAATTTACCCCGGATGTACCAATCACATATCCATTACCTAATTGAATCGATTGAATCAGGTAATCTACTGAAGGGGATTTTTTAATACTTGTAGTATTCCAAATCACACACTCTGTAGCTTGATATCCATGTGGTACATCACCTGTTAAAAGACCGCCTGTACTAAATTGGGCATTGATATAATCACCTTCGGAGATATAACTGTCAATTAAATTAGCAATTAACAAATTTCTATGAAAATCAAAAGGAACAGTTGGATCAATTCCTTTGCATTGGGTTACAACATTTCCATTTGCAACTGTCCCTCCAGTAAAACTAAAACTATGGCGAGCTTTATTTGCAACACAATTTTTCAACAAACAATCATTACTTACAATTTGAAAAGTATATCCATTTGAACCTCCCCTATATTGTGGTTTTGACAAATTGCAATTCACCACAGATACATTTTTTGATTCAGTCAATACAATTCCATTCGAAAGACTATGTATGTCATATGTATTACCAAGAGGTCTATAAGAGTTTACATTCTTTACCCAGCAATTAATAGCATTTCTTACATTTATCAGGCTTGTCATGTGTACTTCATATTCGCCTGTTTCGGGTATAGTATATTCAGTAGCTTTATCAGACACACCAATTATTTTAGGATTTTGTAAGTTGCCTACAGATAAATCTTCGATGCCACATTCGGAAATATGTGTTTTAACCTTATAGATTCTCGCATTATCACGTGATTTAATTAAATATCGTGTAGGAATATCAATACTTATTGTATTATTTGATTGATTGATTTGAGTTATTCTTCTACAATATCGCTGTCCTCTGACTGTTGAATCCCAAATACCGGTTGCATATATTTCATTTAGAAAATCTGGTGTGAAATCTGTAGCCAAAATAACTAAATCATCTATATTAAATTGAGATAAATCAGATACAGGTATTGTAGTTGAACAAGCTGGGATATCCATTGTCAATGGGACTGTGCTTCCAACAGGTGTTTCCCATGGTGATGCTCCTGGACCTGTTATATATATTACTTGTTTAGTTCTAAAACTAGTGGTAGTATTAAAAATAAATGTTTTGCTATTTCCAGCACCACGTAAAATTACATTATTTTTCATCAAACGAAGAGCAGATGTTGATGTTTCACTAAGCGAGACCATATATGTACCCGGAGGTAAATATACAATTCCACCTCCGGCATTTCCTACAAAATCTATAGCACTCTGAATTTTCGCTGTCACATCACTTTGGCCTGTATTATCTGCGTTATAAGGAGGCAGTGTTACATTTACAATATTTGTATTTCTTATTGGAGTATCTTCGAGTCCATATTTATACCCTGCATACGAAAAATCGTGAAGAAAACGTCCTTCGGTGTCTTTACTTCCAGGTGTCCAGTTTTCAGGATACAAAGTACTCCGCCAACTTTGAGTGTAGGTAAACATTGAGATAATAAGAAATAATACTAACAAAAACTGAGGTCTATTCTTAATCATATCTATTTCAATAAAATCACATCTTCAGGTAATTAATTCAATTATAATATTTAATGAATTTGACAAAAAGAATTTGTGTTTGTCTTTTATACAAAACTATTATTTACTCTAAAGACACTGTTTTAAATAAATCACCCCATTTAATATTGTTATATCATTATGTTTAATTGAGAATTTTGAGTTATTTTACTTCAATTTGGCAATTAGGCAATGTTCTTTTCTTCGGCTTTTAACAAGTTAAGTCTTATTTAGTCCAAATTTGTATGAAAAATACGAAGATGATTATTGTTATTAAGTGCTTTCCTAATTTTTCTTTTAATTTGGCCACTGCTGACGCAACTTGTTTTTCGATAGTTTTAACAGATACACCAAGTATTTCAGCAGCATCTTTGTATTTCATTTTATTCTCCCGTACCAAATGAAATGCCATTTTAGTTTTTTGAGGCAATTCATTAATAGCAGCATTTAACTTTTCAACTTCTTCCTGCGAAATATAAATAGATTCCGGAGTAGTATCCGTATTATGAAAAGCATCAACCTGAAACGAATCCAAATCAACTAATTCCGCCTTTCCTTTTCGCAGGTGATTAAGCGCTTTATTTTTGGCAACAATAAAAATATAATTGTCCAAATCCGAGATATCAGCCAGGTTATCTTTGTTTTTCCACAACGAGATAAACACATCCGAAGCCAACTCTTCACACTCCAACCTACTACTAACAAACAACGAAATAAACCGAATAACCTTATCCTGATAGGCATTCACAATCATCCTGAACGCACGTTCAG
>CAYXQZ010000045.1:6843-19820 GCA_964466415.1 uncultured Paludibacter sp. | reverse complement strand
AATCGGGTGGTGTAACCACTATCGGGCAAGCATTGCAAGGCAAAATTCCGGGCTTAACTACTATGTACACCAATGGTAAACCAGGTTCAACGGATATGAAAATTTTTATTCGTGCTCAGGGTTCATGGAATAACTCAGGAACTGTTCTGATTTTAGTTGATGGAGTAGAGCGGGAAATGAATGATGTAGACATGAACGAGGTAGAAAGTGTTTCGGTATTGAAAGATGCTTCGGCAACTGCTGTTTATGGTGTTAAAGGTGCTAATGGTGTAATTCTGATTACTACCAAAAGAGGACAACAAGGCAAAGCAAAATTATCAATTTCAGGAAATTTAATTGCTAAAACAATTTCGAAAGTTCCTCAAAAATTCGAATCATACGATGCTATGATGATACGCAATGATGCCATTATGAATGAGTTAGCTTATTCTGAGCCTTCGTGGAAAGATTATATTCCGTTACAAACAGCCGAGAAATTCCGCAATCAACAAACGCAAGAGCAATTGGAGATATACCCCAATGTGGATTGGAAAGACTATATGTTTAAAAAAGTAGCCAATGATTCGCAACTTAACTTATCGATAAGTGGTGGTTCGGAATTAGCCAAATACTTTGCAAGCGTTTCGTACAACGACGAAAGCGATATGACCAAAGATTTTGATACGGGAAAAGGTTATAATGCTAAATTAAGTTACAAACGATTGAATTATCGCAGTAATTTGGATTTTAGTATTACTAAAACTACCAAATTATCGGTTAACCTTTCTGGTTCATACAGCAAAAAAACAGAATCACCACAAGAAGAAGTTCGTTTGTATTTAAGTTTATACAATATTGCTCCTGACTTGTTTTATCCACGCTATAGCGATGGTTCGTATGGATATGCTCCTGTAGCCGATCAGGGTTTATCAAATAGTTTGTACTACTACACTACTGCAGGGATGAATACTACCCACGGTTTTCGTTTAAATACCGACTTTGCATTGGAACAAAAGTTAGATTTTATTACCAAAGGTTTGGTGTTCAATGGCCGCTTTACCATGGATAATACCATGACTGGTACTCAAAATATTAGTGACCCTGACAATATTATTCAAAAAAGATATTCAATTGACGGTGTAGCTGAGTATAGATATCCAACAGCTGATAATACCTATGCTTATGTGATAGAACCATGGCTTTTAGGTAATTTCGATGTTGGTGGAAATAAAAACCGCCGCATGGAGTATCAAATGACATTGAATTACAATCGTACCTTTGCTGCAAAGCACAATGTGGGAGGTCTTTTGCTCTTCAAACGCCAGAAATATACTGCAGGTAGCAATTTCGCAACTCGTTACGAAGATATAGTAAGCCGTTTAACCTACAATTATAATTCGAAGTATTTTATTGAAGGCAATGGCGCTTACAATGGATCCGAATTATTTGGTCCCGGTTATCGTCGCGAGTTATTCCCTTCACTTGCTGTAGGTTGGGTAATTTCTAACGAAAACTTTATGAAAGAATTAAAATGGCTCGATAAATTAAAATTGAGAGCATCGGCTGGTGAAGTTGGTGATGACAACTTTATTGTAGGAAGATCTGATTTACGTTGGATGTATGTAGCACAATGGGAATCATCGACCACAACTATTGATATGAATGCACCTGGTATTTTTGCGCTAGGAAGTGCAAATGCTGCAGCAAAATCGCCTTATACTGTGTATCGCGAAAAGGTAATTGCTAATAAAGATTTACATTGGGAGCGTTCGCTTAAACAAAACATTGGTTTCGAATTTTCGGCTTTTAAAGGTGGAATTACCTTCGATTTTGATTATTTCGAAGATAATCGTACGGATATTTTTATGGAAGGGAAAGAAAGAAGTGTTCCAGAATGGTTTGGCTCATCTGCTGCTCCTGGTGCTAATCTTGGTGCGGTAAATACCAATGGTTACGAAATACAACTTGGATTAAAACATAATTTTACTAAAAACCTGAAAGCATGGGGTGATTTAAGTTATACCCATGCAAAAGATATCATTATTTCGAAGGATGAACCTTTATTAAGAGCAACTCACTTAAAAAAAGAAGGTTTTTCTATTAATCAAACTACTTCGGCTATACCAGGCTCTATGATGCAAAATTGGGATGATGTATATATGTCGACTCCGATTACAACTGGTAACGATAAAAAACGACTAGGATACTACGATGTGGTTGATTTCAATGGAGATGGAAATTATAATGGAAGTTCCGACAATGTGCCTTGGGCTTATCCTAATCGGCCGCAAAATACCTGGAATATGACATTAGGAGGTTCGTACAAAGGTTTAAGTTTGGTTGCTCAACTCTATGCTCAAACAAATACTACTCGTGGTTATACCTTAGATAGTTTTTCGCAAAATGTAGGAAATCTCTATTTTAAAGAAAACGGCGATTATTGGACGAAAGAAAACCCAGACGGTGTTAAAACAATTTATCCATGGCGTGTGCTTTCGGGAAATACCGAACCGCTTAGAAATGTATATGATGCATCGATGGTTCGTTTGAAAATGGTAGAATTAGCTTATCGTTTCTCAACGAGCGAATGTAAAAAAATGGGCTTAGCTGGTTTGAAAGTCTTTGTAAATGGTAACAACTTATACTTGTGGACAAAAATGGCCGACGACCGTGAATATGGCTCAGGTAACCGTGGTACTTATCCTACCCTGAAACGATTTAATTTTGGTTTTAATCTTGATTTATAATACATATAGAAATGAAAAAGATAAGTAAATATATTGTAATTTTAAGTGCATTGATTTTTGCAACTTCATGCGAAGATTATTTGGATCGTCCTAATCAGTCGGATCTGCCGGTCGAAGATGTATTCAAGGATTTTGTACATGCACAGGGTTTTGTTGAAGTAATGTATCGCTATGTGAATAATCAGGCATGTAGCGGTAATCAGAACGATGGTTCTAACTTTTTAATGGCCGAAGAAGTGATTTCAGCCAACACAGGAATGCTTCCTTATCGCTTTGATATGGGAAATCAAGAAATGGCAGTTTCAACTGCAGGTTCATTGGTTAACAATCCTTCACTTGGTGGTACTGGATTTTTTGATAGACCAGATATGGATGGTACATCTTGGTCGCAGGCCAATGCAACATTACGTCCGGGAATTTGGGATGGTTGGCAAGCTATTCGTATTGCTAATATCGTATTAGCAAATATGGATATGATGGTAGGTGCTACTCAAACAGAGAAAAACCTGATAAAAGGACAAGCTTTGTTTTTCAGAGCTTATTTTCATGCAGAAATAATGAAATACTGGGGACGCATTCCGTATATTGATTTTGTAATTACCGGTAATGATGGTGACTTTAAACTAAAACGCCCTGCAACTTATAAGGAAAGTGCTATGAAAGCAGATGCCGATTTTGCTGCAGCTGCCGCATTGTTACCTTATAATTGGGACGATTTGAAAAATGACCCTGCTGCTACCATGTACACTTTTAAGCCTGAGACTTATGGTAATAACTTGATGCGTATTAACAAAGCCATAGTTTATTCATTCAAAGGCAAGAACCTGCTTATGGCAGCAAGTCCGTTAATGAAAAACTCAACATCAAGTACCCCTCCCGATACCTACGATTACGATGAGGAATTGTGTGAGATGGCAGCTTCCGATTTTGCAAGGGTTATACAAATGGATCGCGATAATGTGAATAGCTTGGGATTGGCAAATGCAACAAATTACAATCGTTTGTTTTATACTGAGGCTACTTCCATAGGTAATGTTCGTTGGCCAGGTACTGCTTTAAATATGGGTGGTGGAGAAGGTGAGTACATTTTTAGTTCGTGTACAGCCGGTTTAAACTTTACAAAAGCTGCAGTTACTGCTTATATGCCTTATACCAATAAAATAAATCCAGTTCGTCCTACACATCGTTTTATTTACAATACTTTTGGTACTGCGAATGGTTTAGCTTGCTCCGAAGATCCAACTTTTAATGCAAACAATCAATTTGTTAATCGTGACCCACGTTTTTATGTGAATCATATTATTGATGGCGATACAATTATTCGGAATTCAGCCGCAAGTACAAAATATAAATATGCACAATTATATACTACTGGTGAATCGAGAAAAGTAAATGCAGTACCCAATTTCGAAACGGGTTATTTCATTAAAAAATGGGGTGATATTACTAATAATAATGTAACTACAAGTGGACTTCCACCTACTGAAAATGCAGATAAATTGACCGAATTCAATTCGTTTAGAATGAATATGCGTTTGACAGATGTGTACTTGATGTATGCTGAAGCATTAGCAGCTACTACAAAATATGGTGTAAGTACAGCTCCAAGCTTTAGTCATTTACCAGGAGCACCTTCGGCTATCGAAGTTATCAATATGATTCGTGCTCGATTTGGAGTGCCTACAGTGGAATCAGCATACTCAAGTATCGGTATAAATATTTTGGGTAATCGCACTAAATTTATGGATGTGGTTCGTCGCGAACGCTCCATTGAATTAGCTTACGAAGGACAACGTTACGAAGATATTCGTCGCTGGGTTTTAGCACATCTTACCGATTATAAGACTAAATCAGCAATAAATTTCGACCGTGTAAGCTATTCCGAAACTGCGCGTGGCACTTTCCAGAACACGAACTTCCAGGAAGTAATAATTCGCACAAGAATATGTGAATATCCTAAGCATTATTGGATTCCTTTCACAACGAAGCATACTGAATTGTTTGTTGGTTTTGAACAAAATCCGGGTTGGTAATCTGAATCTATTAAAATTATTAAAAAAATAATCACATGAAGTATATAAATAATTTTTTGGTTGTTTTGGGTCTTACATTCGCAAGTCCTACTTTAATTTTTGCACAATCCGAGCAAAAAAGTACAACAACCATTTCAAAATTTGTGAGTGATACAACGAAGGTTGATATCGGTTTTCAGAAAAAATCGAAACGCGACGCTGTTTCTGCTTTTGCAACAGTAAAACCAATCGACAGATTGACCTTTGATGATGCCGAATCGGCTGGTAGTCAATTGGATGTATTATTGGGTCTTACATCTGGCAATAATATCCGAAATATTGGTTCTGCCATGTATGTTATCGATGGTATTCCTGGTCGTGATATTAACTTGCTCAATGCCAGTGAAATTGAAAGTATCACAGTGTTGAAAGATGTAAATGCATTGGCACTTTATGGAACAGCAGGTAAAAACGGTGTTATTGTTGTAACTACCAAACGTGGTGTAGCATTTAAAAACGAAATAAAAGTAAAAATTAATCAAGGTATTAAAAGCCCGATCTCCTATCCGAACTATTTAGGTTCGGCGGAATATATGGAATTGTATAACGAAGCTCGGAAAAACGATGGTTTAGCGTTTACTTACGACTCAACTTCAATTGCAAATACAAAAACGGGACTTAATCCGTACAGATACCCTGATGTAAGCTTTTATAATGCTGATTATCTAAAGCCTTTTTCTACTCAAACTGCTGTGAACACAGAGTTTAGTGGTGGTAATAAAGATTTACGCTATTATGTAAATTTGACTTATAATAATACGGGAACAATTGAAAAAATTAATCCGGAATTAAACAAAGGAACAAACAATTTTAAAGTGAGAGGAAACTTAGATTTTCCGGTAAACAATTGGATTAGAAGTACTGTAGATATCATGGCAAATATAATTTCGAGGAAATCTGCACAAGCAAGTATCTTAAATGAAGGTACTACTTTTAGACCAAATCTTTATGCTCCATTCTTACCTGTTTCGATGGTACGCGACTCGATTGAAAACCAATTGTTGTCGATGAAAAAATACAAAGATGGCAATTATGTGTTGGGTGGTTCAGGAAACTATAAAACTACAGTTCCATTCGGAAAAATTTTTGCTGGTGGATATGAAGACCATACATATAGATCTACTCAAGTAGCTAATTCGCTGGAATTTAATTTATCGAAAATTACCAAAGGCTTAAGTGCTAAAACCTATGTAAGTTTGGATTATTACGATTACTATACGGTGTCGATTAATAATAAATACAATTTCTACGAACCCAAATGGGAAAATAAAATTGAGAATAAAGATATTTTATATGCCGATGAGTTTAAAGCCGATTCAATACGGACATTAACTGCACTTGGTGAACCCGATTTGAAAGATACGAAAGAAAATGTTTCAACCAAAGGTTTTACAATGCGTACTGCTTTTTATGGACAATTGAACTATGCCAGAACATTTGGCGATGATCATGCGATTAATGCTATGTTAATTGCCTCTACCAATGCGTCGAAATTCTCAGGCGTTAAACAATCGGATGCAAATTCACATGCTGCTTTTAATTTAGATTATAGTTTTAAAAGTAAGTATTATGCCAACTTCAACACCACTTATACGTATTCAACCCGATTGGCAAGTGGAAACCGTGGTAAGTATGCTCCTACAGTAGGTTTAGCATACATTGTTTCTGAGGAAAATTTTATGAAAAACATCGAAGCCATTGATTATTTGAAACTAAGAGGAAGCTGGGGTAAATTAAATACTGAAATCCCTGCCTATTTCTTATATCAAGATGTGTATGATATTGAAACTGCAGGTTCATATACTTGGAACGATGGTGGAACTCCATCGCTTAAAAGAACAGTGATTCGTAATGGACGTAATTTAGGACTTGGATTGGAACAACGCGAAGATATTAATGCTGGTTTCGAAGCTTCCTTATTTAAATCATTGGCTGTGGAAATGAACTATTTCCAAACCGACCGTAGCGCTTTTGTATCGCAGGATGCTACATTCTATCCTTCATTTTATGCCGATTTTGCACCTTATATCAATAGCGAACGTAACCGTTACAAAGGTTTTGAATTGGGTTTAAATTACGAAAAGAAATTTGGTGACCTAAATATAAACCTTGGAGGAAATTTTGTTTATTCAGTATCCGAAATTATGGAAGCTGATCAATTAGAACCTGAGTATGCATATCAAAACCTTATCGGACAATCATTAGGTCGCATAAGTGGTTTAAAATATGAGCGTTTTTATACCAAAGACGATTTCAATCCAAATGGCACATTAATATCCGGATTAGCTGTCCCTGCATTTGGAGCCGTTAAACCAGGCGATTTGAAGTACGAAGATACAAATGGTGATAAGTTAATTGATACCAAAGACAACCATACTATTGGATGCAATGCATTCCCATATAGTTTTAGTGCAAACATTTTGCTTAGGTACAAAGGATTTAGCTTGTTTGTATTAGGTAAAGGTCAAACTGGCGCCGAAACTACACACAGCAGCAATTACTACTGGGTAAGTGGAAATGACAAATACTCCGAAGTTGTGCGCGGTCGTTGGACCGAAGCTACTGCTGCCACTGCCACCTATCCACGCCTAACAACAGGTTCAGGAAGTAATAACTACCGTACTTCTACTTTTTGGATGTACGACAAATCGTATTTTGATATACGCAGAGTGCAGTTAACTTATGAATTTGGCAACCAGGTTTGCAAACAATTAGGAATGAAAGATTTAAGTGTGAATGTTGCCGGTTCTGATTTGTTTACTTTTGCTCCAAACAAAGATATTTTGGAACTTAATGTAGGCGGAAACCCACAATTCAGAAATGTAACACTTGGTCTGAAATTTACCTTATAATTTTAAAAAATGAAAAAGATGAAAAATAGAAATAAATTTTTAGCCCTTGCATCGTTCATACTTATATTTAGCTCATGCGATAATATATTTGAACCATTGAACGAAAATTTAATTGAAGAATCGTATGCAACTACCGACCCGGCCAGTGCCGAAGGAATGATGTTAAATGCATACGCCAATGTTGTTGGTCAGTATACTTTTACTGATGCTGCTACAGACGACGCTGTGCACAACCAACTTACTAATGGTTACCGCCGCATGGCAACAGGTGAACTCACAGCCATTTACAATCCACTTAGTCGTTGGAACTTGTATGGTAATGTTTTTTATGCCAATAAGTTTTTAACTGTAGTTGATAATATCGTTTGGATGACAGATCCAAAGGGTTATTCTATTCAAAATGAATTATTCAAAAAACGCTTACGTGGTGAGGCTTTAGCTTTACGTGCATTACATCATGCGTATATTTTGGAGAACTTTGCAGGAAAAGATGCAGCGGGCAATTTAATGGGAATTCCTTATTATACCGAATTTGTTGAACCTACAGGTGATTTTAATTTACCCCGCCTGACCTTGGACAGTACTGTTAAAAGTATACAGAAGGATTACGAAGCTGCCATCAAGTTACTTCCATATATTTATTCCAATAATGCTGCTGATATACCTTTAAAGGATAAGGCATTAGCTTATGCTGGTACTAATTGGAAAAATGATTCAACGGCCTATTTAGCAAGCCTTCCTTACAAAGGAACAAATTGGAAAAAGGACTCGGCTTACTATATGACAAACTACAATGCTGCTTATACAATTGTTAATAGCACCAAATTTAATTTGCGATTAAATGGTAAGATTGTACGTGCGCTACAAGCTCGATTAAAACTTTTTGCTTCGAGTAAGGCTTTCTTAAATAGTATTGATGGATATAAAGAAGCGGCAAACTATGCCACCGAAGTTTTGAAGGGCTATACCATTGCTGCTGATGGAGTTGAGTTTTATAACGCCGATGCCGACAATGTAAATCCGGAGTTTTTGTGGCGTAAAAATGTTTCATTGAATTCAACACAAGAGGCAAACAATTTTCCTCCTACTTTGCAAGGAAAAGGCAATATTAATCCAACACAAAACTTAGTTGATGCATTTTACATGAAAGATGGTTACCCAATTGGATTGTCGCCAATCAATGTGTATAACGCTCAAACACCTTATCTCAACCGTGATCCTCGTTTGGATAAATATATTTTACGTAATGGAGGAACAATTGGATCAATAGTAATTAATACTACAGCCACCGATTTGAAAAATGGTGTAAATGCTGTTCCCGAACAATCAACTCGTACTGGTTATTACTTGAAAAAACTATTACGTCCGGATGTTATTATTCCTGTTTCTGGAACTCCAACTACTAAAAATCACTTTGAAGCCTTGATACGCTATACTGAGATATTTTTGATTTTGGCTGAAGCACAAAACGAAATTGGAGGTCCTCTTCACAAGGAAGGTACAAGTACATTATCAGCTAAAGATATCTTGCGCCTGATTCGTAAAAGAGCTATGGCAATAAATGTAGATCCTTACCTTGATGGTATTACTACACAAGAAGCCATGCGCACGTTGATTCAAAATGAACGTCGTTTAGAGCTTTGCTTCGAAGGTTTCCGCTTCTTCGATTTACGTCGTTGGGGATTACCATTGAACGAAGGTGTTAAAGGACTTTATGATGATAATACAGGAGCCGGTTATAAGTTAATAGATGTTGAAGCAAGAGCATTTGATCAGGAAAAACACCGATATTTGCCATTGCCTTACAACGAAGTACGTAAGTATTCGAAATTAACTCAAAATGCGGGTTGGTAATTCTTTGAATTAATAATTAAAAATTAAAAATTAAATCTCATGAATATTCAAAAAATAAAAATAATGCTGTCTGCTGCACTTGTATTTATGCTTATGACAGCTTGCGAAAATCAACCAATTGAGTTCGACGATTTTAAAAGAACAACTTGCTATTTTCCGTATCAGTCGCCTGCTCGTACCCTAATTTTGGGTAAATACGATCAAGGATTCAATGATAATGACAATCTGCGTCAGTTCGAGATTGGTGTTACCATGTCAGGTGTGTATGAAAATAAAGTTGACCGTAAGGTGTATTTCGAATTAGATAATAGTTTGCTTTCGAATATAGCTAATTCAAATTTTTTACCTGCTGATCAATATAATATTGTAACTACAAGCCCAGTAACTATACCAAAGGGCGACATAAAAGGGCGAATTTTGGTAAAACTAACTGATGCGTTTTTCAATGATCCTAAAAATGTAAGTGCTTTTTATACCGCAACAGGTGTTGTGTGCAATTATTCTATTCCACTTAAAATTACTAAGGTCGAAGGTCTTGATAGTATATTAGTAGGGAAAGCACTTGTTGCAACTCCAAAACGTACTGTAGCTACCGATTGGACTATTTTACCTAAAGATTACACGCTTTTTGGTATCAAATATATTAATAAATATCATGGTTATTATTTGAGACGTGGTGCTGATAAATTGACAAATACGCTAACTAGTGTTGTTGCAGGAACAAAAACGTATAGATCAACTTATGTTGAAGGTAGTGAGGTGGTTAAAGTTCAAACAGTTAGTCTTGATACAATAGCCGTACCGAGCATTATACGCAGATATAATTTACCAGATGGTGGAGCGTTGAATCTTAAAGTTGTTTTTGCATCTGATAATACTTGCAAAGTAATCAATACTGCAACTAAATTGGAGATTGGAAGTGGAATGTTGAAAGAAAATGGTGATATGTGGGGTGGAAAACCTCGCGATGTGATTTACCTCGATTATGCTTATACTGATATTCCTAGAAACGAAAAGCATGAAGTGAAGGACACCATGGTAATACGCGATAGAGGTGTTGGGTTTGAATTGTTTATTCCTACATTGAAACCGTAAAGAATTAGGCCCCAAACCCCTCCCGATAAATGAATCGGGATAAATGGCTGGGCTTAAGAAAAAAAACCATGCGGGATAAAACTTTGTCTTTTTATGGTTAAAAATACAAATATGAGAATCTGTCTTTAAGCCCCTTAAGGGGTTTGGGGCAGATTTTTAAATAAATAATTCAATGTTCCAAAAAATACTTACAAGTTTTGCTGTATTAATTTTAGCAATCGGGCAAATGTACGCTCAAGGTGCTTCAACTCCTTTTATTACTTACGAAGCTGAAAATGGAGCTTTGGCTGGTGGTGCTGCTATACTTGCTATGACTGCTTTACCCTCGGCACCAACTGTTGAATTGGAGTCGTCGGGGCGGAAGTGTGTGGAACTGAATAATACGGGTGAATCTGTTTCGTGGACTACAACCGAAACTGCAAATACCATTGTGCTGCGTGTATCCATACCCGATGCACCAACCGGCGGTGGAATTACTGATTCCTTAAACATGTATGTAAATGGTGTTTTTCGTCAGACTATTGTTTGTACATCTAAATATTCCTGGGTGTATGGCTTTGAAGCTTTGGTCGACAATAATCCTTCTATTGGAACTCCCAAACGATTTTATGATATGTCACGCGCCTTTATTCAAGGTGAACCTGTTCCGGCTGGAAGCATAGTAACACTTCGAAAAGAGGCAAACAATTTTTCGCCTTATTATCGTATCGATTTTGTTTTGCTCGAAAATGTTGGTCCTGCATTAACTCAACCAGCTAATACACTTTCAGTAATTAGCTATGGAGCCACACCAAACGATGAAACCGATGATACGCAGGCATTTAAAAATTGCATTTCGGCATGTCAATCGCAGAAAAAAGGCATGTGGATACCTCCAGGAAATTTTCTGAATGGTGGTTCAATTATTAATGCCACCGGCATCAATATTTACGGAGCAGGAATGTGGTATACTACTAACACGCGCATTATTGGCGGAAGGCACAAATGGAATTTAACTAATTGTACCATACAGGATTTATCAATTATCAACCCCGAAGTTGGCAGAGAATTGGTACTTGGCCATGATTATGGCATGACAATACAAGGTGCAAAAGGCTGGAGAGTGGAGCGCGTTTGGGCGCACCGCTTAGGTGCTTGCTTTTGGTGCAGTGGCACTGATGGCATTGTAAAAGATTGTAGAGCAACCGAAAGTTGGGCTGATGGCATTAATTTGAATAACGGACCTAACGTAAATACCGATTATGCGGGATTACGACTAACTGCTGAAAATAATTATATAGTTGGAGCTGCCGACGATGGCATTGCTATCAATGCGCAAAATGGGGGAGGAGTAGCCGGCAATATGGCTGATGTAAAAGTGATTAATAACACCTCGATTGGTGTAATGTGGGCCAATGGAATGCGCATTGCAGGTGGTCGAAACACGATTATGCAAAACAACCTGATTACAGATCCTACTTCAAGCAATGGTATTCGTGTAGGGAAATTTGGTGTCACTGGCAATCCCTGCGAATCGGCTTTGGTAACGGATAATTTAATAATTAGAGGTTGTGGAATTCGTAAAACTTATGGAAATGGAGGCATTGCTGTTACCGACACAGCAACTGCAACCATACAAAACAATCGTATTTTAGACTCTCCGGGTTTAGGAATTGATGTGCAGCATTGCAACGCTACTTTTTCGGGTAATATTATTGAAAACCCGTCCTTACAAGGATTTTTGATTAAGTCGGGCTCACGTGGTTCGGGTATTTTCACAGGAAATACTGTAACTAATCTGAAAAGCGGCATGGTAGCATTCCGTAACGATGCACCATCAACTTTTACCGTAAGCAGTTGGGGAAATAGCTGGCAGCCTAATGCACTCGAAAACAAGTTTTCAGATGAAAATGAATCGATTATTTATTTAAGTAACAATCAAAACACCTTAAATATAAAAGATGTAACAGGTTCTATTAATGTTCAAATTTTCAATATTTCCGGACAAATTATTTTATCAACCCTATCGAATGGAGAAGTAGATATTAGCACATTAGTTTCTGGTATTTATGTTATTTCAATTGAAAACCATAAACAACAGCGGTTTGTAAAAAAATAGAGCAATTTTAAACGCAACGAACGCTAAGTTTATAAGACGCTAAGATAATATTTCCTTTGTGTCTTGGCTACTTTGCAACTTAGCGTTTTGAAAAATAATTTCTTTGATATAAATATTGAATTATTGTTTACAAAAAATCTAACAACATATTATAACATACATTTTTATGACAAAAATAATTTTTCAAAGAGCAACTTTAACATTGGTTTTTATTGTATCAACTTTATTTCTTTCTGCTCAACAAACCGAATTTAAAACTGACTTTTCAACAACTACTACC
>CAYXQZ010000045.1:0-6743 GCA_964466415.1 uncultured Paludibacter sp. | reverse complement strand
ATTTCTTTCTGCTCAACAAACCGAATTTAAAACTGACTTTTCAACAACTACTACCCTTAAAACCATTGGTAGGGGAACAAATAAAATTGAGAACGGGGTTCTAAAATCCAAAGATGCTTATGTTTGTTTTGGCAATGAAGCATGGAAAAACTACACTATAAAGTTTAAAGCACGTGCCCCAAAAGGTGCCGAGCAGGTTCAAATATGGGCTGGCTTCCGCGCGCTAAATCGCTTCGACCGTTACATTGTAGGTATTCGTGGTGGATTGCAAAACAACTTGTACCTCAGCCGAATGGGTTATATGGGAACTGATGAGTTTTTGGGTTTACGTCCGTTACGATTCGAACCCAAAGTGGGCATTTGGTACGATGTAAAAATTGAAGTTTGCGGTGATCGCATACGTGTTTTTGTAAACAATGAACCCAAACCATACATCGATGTGGTGGATAACAACTCGGCTCTTGCTCCAACTGGCGAAATTACACTCGGTGGCAGTTGGATTGAAACTGAATTCGACGATTTGACTATTACGCCTTTAGCCGATAATTACTTGCAAAATGTAGCTGTAGCTGAATTTTCGAAAACTGCAAGTGCAAGCGATAAAGAAAAGAAACGTGTTGCTGAACGTGCTACTTACAAGCCATTGAAAGTGAACGATTTCAAAAGCGGCCGTACCGAAGTTTCGCTCGATGGACAATGGCTTTTTATGCCTGAGCACGAAATGAAAGATGCCAAATTGGCTTCGCAAACTGCTTCCGACGATAAAAACTGGCACACCATGAATGTTCCCGATTTTTGGAATCCAACTCGTATTTGGCTACATGGCGAAACTTTTGGCGAACATGCCAAAGGCGTTTCGGATAAATATTTTCAACAAGAAACCGACCGTTGCGCCAATTATACGTTTGATTATACGGCAACTAAAGTGGCTTGGTATCGTCAGTGGATAGAACTTCCTGCCGATTTAAAATCGAAACAACTGATATTGAATTTCGATGCAGTTTCCAAAATTGCCGAAGTATATATCAACGGACAATTGGCTGGGTCACACATCGGTATGTTTGGCGATTTCAGCATTGATGGGTCCAAACTATTCAAACCCGGAAAAAATCTGATAGCTGTACGTGTGGTGCGCGATTTCATTAACAATATTGAAGATGGTGAAAAAGTGGTAGATGTGGCTGTAACAGTGCCTGTTACCAATAATATGCTCAAAGATATTGCGCATGGATTTTACAAAGAAAATCCGGCTGGAATATGGCAACCTGTGAAACTGGTAATTTCGGAAAAAGTAAAAATCGAAGATGTGTATATCAAACCGACACTCACTGGTGCTACATTCGAAGTAACCCTTAAGAATTACAGCGATAAAGCTACATCCTACGATTTGGCAACCGAAATTTTGGACAAAGAAACGCTTAGTGTGCTTTATGCGGGTGTCACTATGAAAAAAATTGCATTGAAAGCAGGTGAAGAACGCAAATTGAATTTTTCGTTGGCAGGTTTAAAACCACGATTATGGTCGCCAAATCACCCAAATCTGTATAATTTTAATTTTAAATTAATTGGCAAAAAACAAGAAATTGACGTGAAATCGATTGTTTCCGGCTTCCGCACATTCGAATCAAAAAATGGATATTTTTACCTGAATGGAAACCAATATTGGTTGAGAGGTGCTAACCATACGCCGTTTGCATTGGCTCCAAACGATAAAAACTTAGCCGACGGATTTTATCAACTAATGAAAGCAGCGAATATTGATGTAACACGTACACATACAACTCCCTACAATAAATTATGGATGGATGCTGCCGACGAGAATGGCATTGGAATCAGTTTCGAAGGCACCTGGCCCTGGCTGATGATAAATGCCTCCATGCCCGATGAAAAACTGATTACAATGTGGGCTGATGAATTTATCAGTTTATTAAAGAAATACCGCAATCATCCGTCCTTACTTATTTGGACGGTGAACAACGAAATGAAGTTTTACGACAATGAACCCGATTTAGAGAAGGCTAAGTTAAAAATGAAAATTATTTCGGATGTGGTAAAACGTATGCGCCAAATGGACCCAACCCGTCCTATCAATTTCGACTCGAACTATAAACGTTTCGAATCGGAGAAACGATTTGGTAAAGAGTTTTATACAACTATTGACGATGGCGATATCGACGACGACCACAAATACATCAATTGGTACAATTATACGCTTTTCCGATATTTCAAAGGTCATTTTCAGCGTGTTGCCTATCCGGGTCGTCCGCTTATTAGTCAGGAGCTTTCCACTGGATACCCAAGTGGCGAAACTGGCCACGCCACTCGTTTTTACAATTTAGTCCATCATAATCCACAATCGCTTATTGGATATCAATCGTATGAATATGCAAATCCACAAGCATTTTTGGATGTAAATTCATTTATCACCGGCGAGGTGGCTGAGTCAATCCGTCGTTCGTGCGATAAAATGGCCGGCGTATTGCATTTTGCACTTCTAACGTGGTTTCGCAATGTGTACGATGCCAAAAACATTGAACCATATCCTACGTATTATGCCATGAAACGTGCTATGCAACCCGTGTTGGTTAGTGCCGAAATTTGGGGACGCAACCTGTATGCAGGCGAGAAACTTCCTGCAAAAATCTGTGTGGTTAACGACCGTGAGAATGGAACCGATGTAGGTGAAACCAAACTTTACTGGGAATTAGTAACCGAAAGTGGCGAAAAATTAGTTAGTGGAACTGAGATAATTCCAGCAGTTAAACACAGTACCCGCCAGTGGATTTCGCCCAAAATTGAAATCCCCGATAATCTGCCTGCGTCCAAACTTGTAGCTAAACTAAAACTCAGATTAACAGAGAATGGCGTTTCAATTTCCGAGAATGAATATAAACTAAATATTGCTCAAAAAAGTTGGAGTGCCGTTACAGTAAATCCGGCTAAAAAAATTGCTTTGGTCGATTTTAGTGGATTGAATAAAGCTCTTGATTTTGTGAATGTGAAATATACATCCTATTCGGATATTAATGCTGCAATGGCTTCGAAAGCTGATTTGTACATTATTTCAAGTGTGGATAGCACAAAATTCGCGTTGACAGAAATTGCTCAACTTCGTCAGTTAGTGGATAAGGGAGCCAAAATAATGCTGTCGAATTCGCCCAAACTTACCAAAAAAATGTTTCAGGAGTACGTTTCCGGCTGGATAGTGCCAACTGAAGGCGATATTGTAAACATGGAAATGCCCGAATCGCGTGTTTTCGATGGTATTGGCTTGTTTGATATTCGCTATTTCAACAACAATAAAACGGATATACCAACAGTATGCAATGCCGCTTTCAAAGTGAATCGTCATGCTAATATTGTTGAATTGGCCAATCACATTAAAATTCACGGTTACATAAATGGCGAAATGCAGCAACGTTCCGATTATGTAAAATCCATCAAAGGATTTCCAATTATTCGTATCAATAATGGCGGTTCGGCCATCGTTTCGGGCATGCAACTCGAAAAAGCAACGACCGACCCCATTGCCGGACGTTTGTTGGTGAATATGATCAATGATTTATTGAATAATTGATATAAAAAATTGTTAATCAAATTTCAAGCATACAAAATGAAAAAATCACAACTGCTTTTACTCTCGATTCTTTGTTTTGCAATATCCTTAGTTACACAGGCGCAACAATCATCGCTTGTATATCCAGGTAGCGATGGGAAACTTATTTATACACCACATGCTAATAATGGTGAAACAAACGAGAATAATATTTTGCCCGATTTCTCGTATGCCGGTTATATGGATGGTGGCGTAAAAGTTCCGGTTGGAGAAATTCCTGTAAAGCTGACTTTGTATCCAACTGCTTCGGGCGAAGATAGAACCAGAATTCAAGCTGCTATAAATCAGGTTTGTAATATGACTCCAGATGCTCAAGGGTATCGGGGAGCTGTATTGCTAAAACGTGGAACTTATAGATTAAACGATGGAACTATTCCAAATCTGACTGATGGATATGGTACTGCTTTGCGTATTTGGGCAAGCGGTGTAGTGTTACGTGGTGAGGGACAGGGTGTTGATGGTACAATACTTTATTCGGATTTTGCCACAAATCATACAATGATAACCATTGAGCCAGTAAGTAAAGGTTTATCCACATCCAATACACAGTTAATAGCAGATGCTTACGTGGGTACTGGTGCCAGAACATTTGCAATTGCCAATGCTTCAGGTTTTGCTGTGGGCGATTTAATAATAGTTAGGTTTACTCCAAACGACACTTGGTTTTCTGACCTTAAAGTTACTACTGGTGGATATATTACCGACCCTGCCGATTATTGGACTGTTACTGGCGAGCGTGAAGCCTACAACATTGGCTTTAAGCGAAAAATTACTGCTATTAACGGCAATTCCATCACTATTGAATGTCCCATAGTTCAACCTATGCAAACAAAATACGGCGGTGGAACTGTTTCAAAATACACAACTTCGGGCCGATTAGTAAAATGTGCTGTGGAAGATTTGCGAATTGTTGGTATTGAAGATGGAGGAAGTCCATCAGTATCAACCAATGGAAACCGTTTGCGAGTAGGTATAAGACCACGATTCACCGACAATAGTTGGATTCATGGTGTTACGGTTACCCGAACTTCCGAATCGGCTGTTATGACTTGGGATGTGATGAATGTCACGGTTCAGGAATGTGCTTATATCGACCCGAGAGGTGCAATTTCGGGAGGTTGGCGTTATTCGTTTTGCCTCGATGCACAATCTACACGTGTACTTTTCCAGCGTTGTTATTCCGATTATGGTCGACACGATTTTGTGACTCATGCTCGTATTCCAGGTCCGAATGTATTTTTGGATTGTGTAAGTGAACACGGCTTAAATTTGTTGGGACCTCACCACCGTTGGGCTACAGGAACTTTGTTCGACAATATTAAAAGCAATGCTACCATGGCTATCACAGAATACGCAACAAGTTCAGCTGGTCATGCTTTTTGCGGTGCACAAACTGTGGGTTGGAATCTCGAATGTGGTGCTTATATTTGCGATGCTGCCAAAGGCTCGCAAAATTATTTAATTGGCTCAACAGGCAATGAAGCACACGGCGCAAACAGTCATGATAAATATCCTGAAAGCATTTTTCGTGGATATTGGGAAAAATCGGGACCATCAGGAGTGCATGTTGCTACTCGCAGTTTGTATCTAAAACAATTAGAAGATAGGTTAGGAGTAACTGCCTTAGAAAACATTACTGTGCCTGATCAATTATCGGGGAATATTTATGCTAAACTATCGGCTTGGGGTGGCGAAGATCTGTATTATTCCAAAAATATTTCTGTTGTAAATATGGAAGTCTTACCAAAAGAAACAACTGTAATCAAAGGTTATACAAAACAACTTATTGCAGCATTTACACCCTGGAATGCCAGTAATAAAAAAGTAACATGGACTTCGAATAATACTTCTGTTGCTACCGTAAGTGCTGCAGGCATAGTTACACCCATTGCACTTGGTACTGCTACAATTTATGCCACCTCACACGAAGGTGGAATAATTGCAAGTTCAGAAATCAATGTTATTGCTGCACCTATAAATAAAATCATTTCCAACTGCGATTCCAATGCTGGTTGGACTTCATCCAATACATTAACCCTTAATACCGCTGATAAAAAACAAGGATCAGCCTGTTTACAATCCGCAGGTACCAGTACCGACGAATTTAAAAACGTTTTCTCGCCAGCTATCAATACAGGCGTTTCGGTTCAAACTGATGCATTGCAATTTTGGTATTTTGTTTCAGATGTAAGCTTATTTACAGTTAATAATCAGGTTGAATTGGGTAGTGGTGGAAAAGCCGACACAAATGAATATAGCTGGAATATTGGTACACTTACAAATGGTTGGAATTTAATAAACCTGCCTTTTGCCAGCGCTGCAGTGTTGGGTACGCCCGATTTAGGGGCTATCAATTGGTTTCGGCTTTATCACGCTAAAACAGGTAGCGTAACTACTCGCATTGATGCCATTCAGATTAGCAACCTGACTTCTGTGCACGATTTAAATTCTATTGAGAGTGGCATTTATATTTATCCCAATCCTGATGGCAATTTTTTGAATATTAAATTAAGCGATAATTACACAAAATCCTTGTATGTGTCAATTGCTGATTTAAGTGGAAAGATGCTTATAAATAAAAAAATAAGTTCTGATGAAATTCCTAGTTTTCAGTTAAATACCAGTCAGTTGAATAATGGTTTGTACATTGTCAAAGTTACTTCTGATTCAAAATCTCTAACAAGAAAATTTTTTGTAAACCATTGATTGGATAATTTAATTATTGAAAAAAGATACGTAAGTAAGAAGAATTTATTATTGATATGTTTCTTAAATTATTTGTAATGTGACCCCCAACCCCCAAAGGGGGCTAAGACATGTTCTTCACAAAAGATTGGAGAAAATAAAGTTAATACGTCTTAAAGTCCCCTTTGGGGGTTGGGGGTCAGAACAAAACATCTCATTTATTATTTTCAATTACTTAAAAAACAAATTGTTGAAATGAACAATCTTAGAATTTTTTGTATTGTTGCTTCCATTTTACTTTCATTGCAAAGCAATGCCCAAGTAGTGATTTCTGAAATTATGGCGTCCAACAAAAATTCAATTAAAGATGAGTTAGGCCTTAGTTCCGACTGGATTGAACTCTACAACAATTCAAACACCACAATAGATCTTTTAAATTGGA
>CAYXQZ010000044.1:17698-20533 GCA_964466415.1 uncultured Paludibacter sp. | reverse complement strand
AGGCGATACAGTTCGATTTTTGAATGCAGTGGGAGGTGGAACCATTACCCGCATCGACGATAAAAATAATATAGTGTATGTGGAAGATCAGGATGGTTTTGAAGTGCCAACTCAGATGCGCGATGTGGTGGTTATTGGTGCCGTAAGTAAAGAAACTAACTTTCCTCGTAAAGAAGTTGTTTCAGCCATAAATCCCCAAGATTCCCAAACTCTTAAATCTTCAAATTTTCAAACTTCAAATCTTCAAATTTCTAAACCTGAGGTTATAGAAACTCCCGATGGCGAAACCCTACGTGCTTTGTTGGCATTTTTTCCCGTAGAAATTAAGCAATTACAAACCACGCCATACGATTGTTATTTGGTAAACGACAGCAATTATTATTTGTATTATAACCTCTTGATTTGCATCGAAGGTAATTGGAAAACGGTAGCAAACGGTGAGTTAGAGCCTAATACACAAGAGGAACTTTGCTCCATTACCAAAGACCAGTTGAATAACTGGGAAGACATTCGCGTGCAGCTTTTAGCATTTAAACGCAAGGCCTACACTCCTCAACCTGTAATTGATGCCGAAATTAAACTCAATATTATCCGTTTTTTCAAACTGCATAGTTTTACCGATAATGATTATTTCGACGAGCCAGCTTTGATTGTGGATATTATTGCAGCGCAACAAAAAAATAAATTAGCCGAAGTGACTCCCCAGGAAATTAAGGAAGCATTATTGACCAAAGATAAGCCCATGCGACCACGCATAGTGAGCAAAACATCGAACTTGCGGCCCGAAGTATTGGAAGTGGATTTGCATATCAACGAGTTAGTTGACACAACAGCAGGAATGAGTAATGCTGATATGTTGCTATTACAGATGGACACCTTTCATAAAATATTGGATGAAAATAAAACCCGAAAAGGACAGAAAATAGTTTTCATTCACGGAAAAGGCGAAGGCGTTTTGCGCTCCGAAATTGAAAAGCAACTCCGCACACGTTACAAAACCTACTACTTTCAGGATGCTTCGTTTCGCGAATATGGTTTTGGAGCAACCATGGTAACGATTAAGTAAAAGCCCTACAAATGCAATTTTGCTCTTAATGTTTTGTAACCTGCTTGGCTCACCTTTATTTGGTGTCCGTTTTTGAGTGTAAGTTGCTGATTTTGTTTGTCGTATAATTCAATGCGGGCTATGGTTTGAATATTTACGATGCACGAACGATGCACACGAACAAATAGAGAAGCGGGAAGATTTTCGTCGAAATACTTCATGGTTTGCTCTTTCAGGTATTTACCTGTAGCGGTGATTATTTGTACGTAATCGCCATCTGCTTGCAAGCAAATAATATCAGGAATCATTATCACATGTATTTTTTGCCCCGATTTTACAGCAATATGATCGAGTATTTCGGTTGTGGCTGATTTTGTTTCTTCTTCCACTTCGGTAATAGTTTCGGAAGTCGTAACTTCGTCGGTTAAAGGAAGTTCGCTAGTAGAGATTTCACAAATCTTAAACCTAAAATACTGTATTATCAGCAATAATACCAAAAACGATAAAAACAGACGGATGGGTAAAAATGCAAATAAAAATACGGCATCATCTGTCAACACAAAGCTATATAATCCATAACCCACACCATATATCACAGTTAATGAGAGCATTAGCAATGCGGTATAAATAAGCAATTCCTGCAGAAAAGGTAGTGTTCCAAATTTACCATATTTAATGGTGTTCCACATCAAAACGGCCAAAACGGCATATACAGAACTAAATACTATAGCATCAATTATAATAACATGGAATGGCAGTTGCATGAAACTGAAAACCGACAGGGCTTGCAACGCTGCAAACCCTATCAGTATAGCTAAATACTTCCAAATACCATTTAATGCATTTAAAAATTGCAACAGCATAGTTTAATTGCTAAGTTCGCCACCACCAAACACACAAGCACCAGTAATAACCAATTTACGTTCGGTATTGACTGGAAGTTTTACCATTCGTTTATCCTCGAAACCACCAAAAACGGCATCGATATGTGTTTCAACAAACCAATCGTTAGGTACAAAAATGGTTACACCACCAAATACAGCATTTACTTCAAGTCGCGAAACACCTTCGGATAAGTTCGTGTGGCGCAAGTCGAGTGTCAATCCACCAAAAACGGCATTAATTTCGCCACCTTTAAAATCTGGCTCCAACACAATATGTTCGCCACCACCAAAAATACTGTTTTTTGAGAATGAACCTATCGGCCCGTTGTACGAATGATGACGGTTGTAATGTTTTGCATGCATTTTGGTGTTCTCACAGGGTTTTCCATACAATCTTTTCAGTATCATTAAAATACCACCAGCAATCAATAATAATGGCCAATAGATATGTGTGAAACTACCATCCATGCCTGGGAAATTCTGCGGATAAGCATGAATAATACGCGGCATAATAAAGAAAAAGCCGATAATAAAGAGAATGGCTGCTGTAAAATAATCGCGGCGATACACTTTAGATGCACCAATAACGATTAGAATCATTGGCCACGAAAAAATCACGCGTTTCAAAGGCGAATCGATTAAGCCAAAGTTAAAACCAAGGAATAATACACCTATTACCATTAATAATATCCCAAAACCAAGACCTTTGCTTTGTCCCGTACTAAAAGAATTTGAATTCTTAACTTCATTGTTTTCCATAACTTTTTTGTTTTTAAAATTTATGCTGCAAATATACGGCTATAAAGCAATGACTTACAAGCAAAAATCGATGAACAAAGGGTTTTTTCCCGACGAACATAGTGAAATATCACGTTATTCACATGAAATTTATCGTATTACCCCTAC
>CAYXQZ010000044.1:13244-17598 GCA_964466415.1 uncultured Paludibacter sp. | reverse complement strand
TCGTATTACCCCTACGGTGAAATTCGAAGTTCAATAATTTTCGTATTACCCCTACGGTGAAATCCGAAATCATCACATCACATCATCATTTCTTTTCTTTCAACAAATCTCGAATTTCGGTTAGTAGTTGTTCTTCTTTGGATGGAGCAGGGGGTGCTACGGGAGCAGCAGGAGCTTCTTCTTTCTTTTTATTGAGGCGATTCATACCTTTGATAAACATAAAAATAGCAAATGCCACAATGATAAAATCGAACGTTACTTGTAGAAAGTTACCATAATTAAGCGTTACAGCTGCTTTTTCAACGCCATCAACTATTTCGGCAGCTTTCATTTCCCATTTCAGGTCGGTAAAACGCACGCCACCAACCAATAAACCAATAGGCGGCATAATAACATCGGCTACCAACGAAGCCACAATTTTACCAAATGCACCACCAATAATTACACCGACAGCTAGGTCGATTACATTGCCTCGCATGGCGAAGTCTTTGAATTCTTTTAATACACTCATGATTTTTAAAATTAGAAGTTTTGGAAATTATTATATTTTCGTATTATCCCTTCGGTGTATTTTCGTATTACCCCTACGGTGAAATCCGAAATATTTACACACCAGGAATATTAATACCCGTAATTTTTCGGTACAAATCCAGCGCATAAATATCGGTCATACCCGAAATATAATCGAGTACAGCCATTATTTTGTGGTAATTGTCCGTATTTTGTGTTTCGAACTGCTCGGGAATGCTGTAAAGCAATTGTTTGGAATATGCTTTTTCGGGATGCAATACGGCCTCGATAAAATGCTCCAGCAAAGTGCTGATAATTTTGTAACCTGCCAATTCCACATCGAGCACAACAGGTGCACGGTAAATGCGTCGGAAGGCTGTTTCGGAACAGGTTTTATAAGCATTTACGCTTATTTCGGGCAAAACCTTTATCAGCGTAGAATTGAATTTTCCTTCGAGAATAGTGGATTCGTTTGCCACAAATGCTTCGGCACATTGTTCAATCAATAAGCCAATTACCGACGAACGCAAGTATGCAATTTGTTCGTTACGGTCGCTAACGAGCAACATAGTCTCGCGGCGGCGTTTTTGGCGTGCTTCGTCGAAAAAGCCCATAAAAAGCTCAATAGTTTCGTCGGTGGACAGAATGCGTAATTTGTGCGCATCTTCAATATCCATTATTTGATAGCAAATATCGTCGGCAGCTTCCACTAAATAAACAAGTGGATGACGGGCATAGCGGTTTGGATTTTCGGCACTACGAACTATGCCCAATTCGGCAGCAATTTTCTCAAAATCGGCTTTTTCGGCATCAAAAAAACCAAACTTTTGCTTTTTAATATCCGAAAAGATAGAAGAATAAGGGTATTTTATAACCGATGCCAAGGTGCTGTAAGTAAGCACAAAGCCACCTTCGCGCCTACCGTTGAACTGATGCGTAAGTAGTCGGAAAGTATTTGCATTTCCTTCGAAACAAATTAAGTCTTTCCATTGCTCTTCGGTCATTTGCGTTTCGAGGACGCGTCCGTTTCCTTCCGAAAAATAGGTGGCAATGGCTTTTTCACCCGAATGTCCGAAAGGAGGATTGCCCATGTCGTGTGCCAAACAAGCTGCCGAAACAATGGAACCAATTTCGCCCAAATACGGATTTTCGGGATGGTTGTGTTGGAGTTTTTGAACCACCGAATTTCCCAACGACCGACCAACACAAGCTACTTCCAAACTATGCGTGAGGCGGTTATGCACAAATACGCTGCCCGGAAGTGGGAAAACCTGCGTTTTATTTTGCATACGGCGGAAAGGAGCCGAAAAAATCAGTCGGTCGTAGTCGCGCTGAAATTCGCTGCGGTCATCATTCCGTTTTGCATGGTAAGCTTCTTGCCCAAATCGTTTGGTAGAGAGTAATTGTTGCCAATTCATAATCTATTTGAGAGTTTAAAATTTTGAGAGTATTATACAAAAATACAAATCTTATTTCGATAATGGAAAAAGCATACTTTATATATTTTACGCATATATACTTATTACCTTACAATAAAAATAGGATAACTTAAATTTGCATTGCTCAACTTGACTTTCAGTATATATGTTCCTGTTGCTATATCACTTACATTCAACTTGTTTGTGCGAATTTCTTTGATTAAAACTCCACTGATTGAATAAAGCTGAAGCAATGGGTTCATATTGTTTTTTACTGTTACATGTATGAAATCACTAACCGGATTTGGATATACTTTTACAACATCGCCGTACAATTTATTTGTTGATAAAATGGATGTATTGTAAATCAACATATTATCGAATAAAATAGTTGAATTGTTGGAAAAAGGGAAACGGTTTGTCCCATTTACACGTATTCCTATAACTTTTAGCGTTCCGCCAGCACCAAAAAAAGGAAATATTGCTTCGTGAAATTCCCAACCATAAAAGTTTAAATCGCATAGTGGCAATTGACTAATTTCGCTACCGTTTTGAATTTCAAAACTGATTGAATTTCCTGATAAATCACCAAAAAGGTGTAATCCAATAAATTGCCCTGGCATAAAGTTGATTGGATTTGTAAATGCAAAGCGAGCACTACTATTGCCACCACTAAAACCAGCAGTCAACTGATTGGAATTAGAACCAAAAAGTTTGGTAGCGCTTGTTGTAGCTGTAGCAGATGAAATTCCTGTGCTTTGTGCAGCATCATAGCTTAGCGCTGCTGTTTCGAAAGTTTCCACTACAGGTTGCGTTGTAACAAGCGTATTCGATGTTTTAAACTTAATGCTAATAGGTTCAACCACTTTCATGCCCACTTCGTCAACCACATCGCCATCAATAACCAAACGATATTCTTTATCGGGAACTAAATTAGCTGTTAAATTAAAATAGGTGGAGCCATAAGGCATTGCTATGGAGTTATTAACCACACTTCTTGTTGCTTTTGCCAATACATTATTTGCTTCGTCGAGCACACGAATGGCTGTGGACAAATTTGTTGTATTCAGCTTTTTGTCAAAAATTAATCGGAACGACGGATTATTGAAATATACTTTATTAGTTCCATCGAAAGGATATACTGCAATAAGTGACAAGCGATTACGGCTTTTGGTGCGGAACTGGAAACTAAAATCAGTTGCCATACTCAGGTTATCGGGATGCGAAGCCGATTTATTGAGCGTTACGGTGTAAACTGTATTTTTTTCGAGTGGCTTATCAGGTGTAAATCGCAAACGATAATTGGTATCTTCCCACGTAAATTTGCCTGCAACAGCAGGTGTGATGTTAAAAGCATGCTCAGTAGATGTAATATCCATATCCCAATTAAACTGCATGCTGATGCTCGACGAAGCTTCCACACTGTCGGTTAATGCCACATTGGGCGAATAACTTAGCACTTGTGGAGGCGTATTACGCACACGATTTAACGCAAAATTTTTATATACAATATTATGCGCTGTAACCACAAGCTCCACCGTTTGAGCATAATAACCATCTTTTTCGGCCTTCACATGATAAGTTCCTGGTGTTAAATTTTTAAAAACAAAAACACCATTTTGCATATTATCCACCGTATAAGTTTCGTTGGTTTCAACTAAAGTAAGTTTAGCACCATTGAGTGGAAGCATTTGGTCGTTGCCCGTAAATTTATGGTAAGTTGCTTCGTTTTTTATGCGACTGTCGCGCACTTGACCGGCAATAACGCCAGTGGTAATTTGCCCACCATTAAAATAATTACAAAACGATTTATAAAAATTCCATGCTTCGAGCCATTTATATTCCATATTCATCAACCGATAAGTCTCTGGAATATAATCGTGCATGGCTCCTTCGGAAATTACGCCAGGCACAGCCAACCCACGCAATACACCATAACCATCGGGAAAAGTCATAATGGTACGAGCAAAAGTTTTATCGCCCCGCACCTGATAACCCGACGACCAAGAAGTGATTTGGTTGGCATAGAGGTTTTTAGCAATTTCGGTACTTATATCCCTACTTTTATTGCTTAAGGCAAACTGTGTAGCATTGCCCGGATTGTAGGTATTGTAAATTTGCGAATCGCTCAAATCAGAACCGTAGTGAATCATTAGCACATAACTTGCCACGCCATTACCAGCATTGGTATGAATTGAAAGAAAAAAATCCGCTTGCATGGTGCTGCCCATATTTACAATCTGCGAAAGCGGCAAATCGTCGGCTGTTGTATTGGCCGTGCGCGACATGCTAACAGTTGCACCTGCAGTTTGCAACATGGTACGAAGCGCAAAACCCTTATCCAAGTTACTTTGCGATTCCCAAAACCCATTCTTATCGCCCGAAGCATAAGGAGCAATCGGCACATTGCGGTCGTCGGCATCAAA
>CAYXQZ010000044.1:5460-13144 GCA_964466415.1 uncultured Paludibacter sp. | reverse complement strand
ATTTCTCCATTTTCGGTATGATAGGCAATGCGACTGGCTTTGCCCGAAGCAGTTGGATACATCGCTATTTTGTCAGTTGTACTAATGTCTGTTTTTGTCTTTTTTACAACCGAAATTAATACAATTTTGGAGGAAGTAACCCGATGACCATCGTCCTTGTCTTCCATAGCTACTACATAATCGTTATTGAACCAAACTGGAGCATTTATGCTGCCAAGCGAACTAAGAATTTTCCCATTTAAATCGCATATATAAGTTCCTTTTCCGGCTGCTGTAAACAGAATTTTTTTATTGTCGGGCGAAAGTGACACCCATATATAACGCGGCTCAGGCATATTCAGTGGATTGAGGTAAGAGATTTTTCCATTGTAAAGCATGATTCTCAACTCATCGTTGGCCGAAACTACAATTGGCGCAGCTGTTGATTTAATAGCAGTGGCACGTAATATGTTTTTTCCCGAAAATGCAATGACGCCATTGGTGAGCGGGTAAATTTTGTTCAACATGCGTTGAGGAGCTAGCAATTCGCTGTTGCGTTTGGTTTTGATGTCGAAACTTAGAACGGCATTAAATCGGCGGTTATTTTCGAAGCTAGTTTTACGATAATAAATTTGTGCATTATCGGTCGAAAATTGTGGTTCATAGCCAGCTCCAGCTTCTTTCGAAATTTCTGTAACCTGATTTGTTGACAAATCAACCAAATTCAAACCCGAAAAGCCGCTTGCAGTAAACAAAAGTTTATCGCCCGCAGTATTTAATACCGGATTAAAACCTTTTTGAGCTAAAGTTTCGCGCTTGATTACAGTTTGTGAATTTGCATTTAAAAAAACAAGAAAAAGAACAGTCAGAGTTAGAATTGATTTTTCCATGATGATTATTTTTGAATAGTTCAAACCAGTAGATTGCTTCAATTTTAATACAATCAAATACAAAGATATGACATTTGTTTGTATCATCTGCGAATCAGGAGTTGAGTTTGTTTAATTAACATTTAAGATTTCAGGGCAACGCCCCTCTATTCAAAAAAAAAGTTTAACTTTGTTTTGCTTTGTACAATTCAAGAATGATTCTTCGAACTGGTTCAAAATAAAAATAATATTCATATCCCATGAGAAATTACATTAGTATCACATTTATATTATTGTTTGCTTGTAGCATTGTTTTAGTTGGAGGCGAAAAAGTAAAGCTCGTAATTTTGCACACCAACGACACGCACAGCCAAGTAGAGCCAACTGACAAATCCACTCTCAAAACATCCGATTTGGGTGGTTATGCTCGCCGTATGGGTATGATACAAAAAATTAGGAATGAAGAGCCAGCTGTTTTGTTGATCGATGCAGGCGATTTCTCGCAAGGCACACCTTATTTTAATTTTTTTAATGGGCGTATTGAAGTTGATGCTTTGAATAAAATGAAATACGATGCGGTTACGCTCGGAAATCATGAATTCGACAATGGTATTGATACACTTGCGGTTATACTACAAAATGCAAAATTTCCAATTGTAAGCAGTAATTATGATGTAAAAAACACACCGCTCAAAGATTTTGTTGAGCCCTATTTGGTGCTAAAACGTTTCGGTTTGCGTATAGGAATAATGGCATTGAACGTGCAACCCAAAAGTCTGATTATTGAAAGCAATTATCGTGGAATGGTTTACGCAGACCCTATTAAAGTCGCCAACGAAATGGCAACCTACCTCAAAAAAAACAAAAAATGTGATGTTGTAATTTGCCTATCGCATTTAGGGTCGGATGCTTCGGCTAAAGAAGTAAACGACTTTCAGGTGGCTCGCGAAACACGTAATATTGATGTAATTATTGGTGGACACTCGCACACCATGCTCGAAAATGCCACCGAAACAAATCTCGATGGGCGCAAAGTAGTGATTGCTCAAGTAGGCAAAAGCGGCCTTTACCTTGGACGCATTGAATTGGAACTTAGTAAGTAGTTAGGCGTTTGCTTTTTTTACTTTTTTGTAAAGTTCCGATGCAAATACAAAGTTGTTTAAGTCTTCATTTTCAACGTGGAAGATATCTTCTTTTGTTCCTTGCCAAGCTTTTTCGCCCTTATTGATAAATATAATATTCTCGCCAATTTCCATTACCGAGTTCATATCGTGCGAATTTATAATGGTTGTAATGTCGAATTCGCGCGTTATTTCGTGAATGAGTTGATCAATAATAAGCGACGTTTGCGGGTCAAGGCCTGAGTTAGGCTCATCGCAAAACAAATACTTGGGTTGCAGAGCTATGGCACGCGCTATGGCAACACGTTTTTGCATACCTCCACTAATTTCGGATGGAGCAAGACCGTAAGCTTTTTCCTTTAGATCAACATGTTGCAAGCAAAAACGGGCACGTTCAATCATTTCTTCTTTCGTCGTTTTCGAAAACATTTCGAGCGGATACATTACGTTTTCGAGCACCGAAAGCGAATCGAACAAAGCAGAACCCTGAAAAAGCATACCTACCTCACGACGTAAAGTGCGAATTTCGCTCATGCGCATATCGGGTAAGTTGCGGCCATCGTATTCAATACGTCCTTTGTCGATGCGGTGAAGCCCAATTACGCTTTTCATCAATACCGTTTTGCCGGAGCCACTAGCACCAATTATCATATTTGTTTTACCATTCTCAAAAACCGCCGAAACATTTTTCAATACTTGGTTTCCGTCAAAGGATTTATCTATGTTTTTTACTTCAATCATTTTATTTACGTCTAAAGTCTGATGTCTAAGGTCAAAAGTCTTTCGACCTTAGACCTTCGACTTTTGACTTTTATTATTTGTCTACTGATTCAACATTAAATTAGTTATCAATAAGTTAAAGAAAAGAATAAGAATGCTGCTATTAACTACTGCATTGGTACTGGCTTTACCTACATCGAGTGCTCCTCCATAAGCATAATAGCCATAGTAAGCTGCTACCGACGAAATTAGAAATGCAAAAACCAACGATTTTACGAGCGAATAAAAAACATAATAGGGTATAAATGCGTACTGTATGCCCAGCAAATAATCGGCGGTAGTAATAATATCGGTAAAAACACCTACAAAATAACCTCCTGTAAGTCCTACTGCCATACTGAAAATTACTAAAAATGGCATCATAAATACAAAAGCTGCAATTTTAGGTAAAATAAGATAATTGGCCGAGTTTACACCCATAATTTCGAGCGCATCAATTTGCTCGGTAATACGCATGGTGCCAATTTCGGATGCAATATTCGACCCAATTTTACCTGCTAAAATCAAACAAAGTATGGTCGACGAAAATTCCAGCAAAAGTGTATCGCGGGTTACAAGGCCCGTACTGTATGTGGGCAACATCGGGTTTTCGGTATTCAACTTGGTTTGGATAGTCATAATGGCTCCAATGAAAATCGAAATGATAATAACGATGGGGAGCGATTCTAATCCTAGTTTTTCGAGCTCTTTCGGAAACTGGCGAAAAAACATGCGCCAGCGGTCAGGTGTTACCAATACGCGTTTCATTAATAATGCATATTTACCCGTATCTTGAAATATATTCATATTTTAAAATGGATGATTTTTAATTAATTAAGCAATAGGAATAATTAAATTTAAAGATTATTTTGAACGCAAAGATGTTAAGGAGCAAAGCCGCAATGTAAATTTAAACTTTGCGTCTTTCTGACTTAGCGTACTTAGCGTTCAAAATACGACATTATATTTTGTCCATTACTTAATTCGAAATAATTAATTATATAATTTAAATATCTTTCTTTCTTGCAATCTCTGTTTTTCAAGCGCAAATATACGGCTTTTTCGTCTCATTTTTTATTGATGAAATAAAAAAGAGATGCAAAATTGTGAAATGAGGGTATTTTTTTCTATTTTTGTGGGTTAAAAGTAAAAAGCATACAAAAGCATACATAAAACCATGAGTACCGACGAAATTATTGACGCTGAAAACGAGCTAGATCCTGTTGAAAACACTGACGAACAGCAAGAAGTACTTGAAAAAGAGGGACATTCCAGCTATAAAGTTCCAAAAATAAGCGACGAAACAATTAAGCATCACTTGTCAGGGATGTATCAGAACTGGTTTTTGGATTATGCTTCTTACGTTATTTTGGAACGTGCAGTGCCCGATATTTACGATGGACTAAAACCTGTTCAGCGCCGCATACTTCACTCCATGAAACGCTTGGACGATGGAAGGTACAATAAAGTGGCCAATATTGTAGGGCATACCATGCAATTTCACCCACACGGCGATGCATCCATTGGCGATGCATTGGTACAACTCGGACAAAAAGATTTGCTTATTGATTGCCAGGGAAACTGGGGAAATATACTTACCGGTGATGGAGCTGCTGCTCCTCGTTATATCGAAGCACGACTTTCGAAGTTTGCACTCGAAACGGTTTTTAATCCCAAAACTACCGAATGGCGCTCGTCGTACGATGGACGTAACAAAGAACCAATAGCGTTACCCGTAAAATTTCCACTTTTGTTGGCTCAAGGGGTGGAAGGTATTGCCGTAGGTTTAAATTCAAAAATTCTACCACACAACTTTAACGAATTGTGCGATGCTTGCGTATCGTATTTGCGTGGCGAAGATTTTGTGCTCTTTCCTGATTTTTTGACTGGTGGTTCCATAGATGTAGCCCGATACAACGATGGTGAACGTGGTGGAGCAGTAAAAGTACGTGCCAAAATAAGTAAAATTGACAATAAAACTCTGGCGATTACCGAAATACCTTTTGGGTCGAATACATCCAAACTGATAGAGTCGATAATTAAAGCCAGCGATAAAGGGAAGATTAAAATCCGTAAAGTAGACGACAATACGTCGGCCAATGTGGAAATTTTGGTGCAGTTGCAACCTGGCATTTCGTCGGACAAAACCATTGATGCACTGTATGCATTTACCGATTGCGAGTTGAGTATTTCGCCCAATTGTTGCGTAATTCATAACGATAAGCCTCGCTTTATGGGCGTGAGCGAAATGCTTCGGATTAGCGCCGACCACACCAAAGATTTATTGAAAGCGGAGCTCGAAATACAAAAAGCCGAATTGCTTGAACAACTATTCTTTACTTCGCTCGAAAAAATATTTATCGAAAACCGTATTTATAAAGATAAAGGGTTTGAAGATAGTACCACACAAGATGAAGTTATTGCGCACATCGATAAACGTTTGGAGCCGTTCAAAAAAGATTTTATCCGCGAAGTAACTCGCGAAGATATTCTTAAATTGCTCGAAATTAAAATGATGCGTATCACTAAGTTTGATACCGATAAGGCTAACGATATACTTATTGCTATTCAGAAAAAAATAGATGAGGTAATATACCAGCTCGATCACTTGGTGGATTATACCATATTTTGGTTCGAAGGTTTGAAAACTAAATATGGCAAAGATTTTCCACGCCGAACCGAAATTCGCAATTTTGAGACCATTGTAGCTGCTAAAGTAGTGGAAGCAAACGAAAAACTGTACGTAAATCGCGATGAAGGTTTTATTGGAACTAGCTTACGTAAAGATGAATTTGTTTGCAACTGCTCCGACATGGACGACATTATTATTTTCTTTAAAGATGGAAAATACAAGATTGTAAAAGTAGCTGATAAACAGTTTGTTGGTAAAAACATCTTGCATTTGGATGTGTTTAAGAAAAACGATAAACGCACCATTTACAACGTAATTTACCGCGACGGAAAAGTGGGTCCAATTTACATCAAACGCTTTGCTGTAAACGGAATTACGCGCGATAAGGAATATGATATTACGCAAGGAACTGCTGGGTCAAAGGTGATTTATTTTACCTCGAACCCAAATGCCGAAGCCGAAGTAGTACGTGTTACACTCAAACCCAAACCGCGACTTTTCAAATTGGTATTCGAAAAAGATTTCAGCGAAATAGCTATCAAAGGTCGCCAATCGATGGGTAATATATTGACCAAAAACGAGATACAAAAAATTGCGTTGAAACAAAAAGGAGGTTCTACACTCGGTGGCCGTCAGGTTTGGTTCGACCGCGATGTATTACGCCTCAACTACGATAATCGTGGCGAGTATTTAGGCGAATTCCTGAGCGACGATTTAATATTAGTCGTATCGTCCAAAGGTGATTATTACACTTCCAACTTCGACTTAAATAACCATTACGAAAAAGATATTTTGGTTATCGAAAAATTCGATGCCAATAAAGTATGGTCGGTGGCATTGTACGATGCAGAGCAAAAATTCTATTATCTGAAGCGTTTCCAGTTCGAAGCAAGTCAGAAAATTCAAAATTATTTAGGCGAAAATAATGGTTCGCGCTTGATGCTGATGACCGATGTTGACTATCCACGTTTGGAAGTGATATTTGGAGGAAGCGATACCTATCGCGAAGCATTAGTGATTGATGCTGAAGAGTTTATTGGTGTGAAAAGTTTCAAGGCTAAAGGTAAACGACTCACTACCTATGAAGTAGAAACTATTAATGAATTGGAACCATTGCGGTTTAAAGAAGTTCAAGAACAAGTGAGTTCGGAATCAATTGATGATGTGGATAATGCCGATGAGGATACAGTTGAAGTTCCTGAAGAAGTAACGGAAGACACCACTGAAACAATCGTAAATGAGGTTCCGCAAGTTGAGATTGCTACTGAACCCGTTTCAGAAACAAAAACTGAAACCAAAAAGTCAAAAGATGTTGAAAAGGAAAAAGTGAAAGAGCAGTTGCAACAAATTGAAGTGGTGGAAGATGAGGATCAAATTGAAGCAGTAGCACCTTCGAGGCCTAAAAAACCAGTCAAGTCGGCAAAAAACATCAAAATACGTAACGTTGATGAGGATGAAAGTAACGATGGACAATTGTCGTTGTTTTAAAAGAAAAAGTATAAAAAAAAGCTACAAAATAAGTATCTTTGCAGCCTAAAACAAAATTGAATGTTTTCATCATCCATACAGAAGTATATTACCGATAATAATTTCGCCACATTTACAGCTAAAGCCATTTTTTTCGACATGGATGGAGTTCTTTTCGACTCCATGAAATTTCATGCTCCTGCTTGGACAAAGGCCATGAACGATATTGGAATTGCATTTACTGAATACGAAGGTTATATGAACGAAGGTCGCACCGGACATTCAACTATTGATTTAGCCTTCAATCGTGAATATGGACGAAATGCAACAGAAGCCGAAAAACAAGAAATTTACCGTTTGAAATCTCGATATTTCGAGACTTATGGCGACTCTCCAGTAATGCCTTTTGCTAGCGATTTATTGCAAAAAGTAAAAGCTGAAAAGCGTGAAATATATTTGGTGACTGGTTCAGGTCAAGCAAGTTTACTGGATGGTTTGCAAGTGCATTTTCCTGGTATTTTTAAAAAAGAACGTATGGTAACGGCTTTTGATGTGACGCAGGGGAAACCGCATCCCGAACCTTATTTGCAAGCTCTGAAAAAATCGGGTTTGACGCCTGCCGAAGTAATGGTTGTGGAAAATGCTCCTTTGGGAGTGGAATCGGCTAAGGCGGCTGGTTTATTTGTAATAGCTGTAAATACCGGTCCGCTCGACGAAAAAGTGCTATGGGATAGCGGTGCCGATATTGTTCTTAGCAGCATGCAGGAACTTTATGAGAAATGGGATTTCTAAAAAAGACGACGGACAACGGACGACTGACAACAGATATGCAATAAATAACACCGAAGCGAATAACA
>CAYXQZ010000044.1:0-5360 GCA_964466415.1 uncultured Paludibacter sp. | reverse complement strand
AATATATGCAAATTTACAAATATCCACCACGTGAACAATGGGCTGAACTTTTAGCTCGTCCGGTTTTTGACAGTAGCGAACTCTTCAGCATTGTCGAAAAAGTGCTTTCGGATGTACAAAAAAATGGTGATAAAGCGGTTCGGAGCTATACAGCAAAATTTGATAAGGTTACACTTGAAACGTTTGAAGTGACAAGCGACGAAATGGTCGAAGCTGAAAGCCTCGTTTCGAAACAGCTAAAACAAGCCATTGAAATGGCGCGCAGGAATATTTGGAAATTTCATGTGGAACAGCAACATGATTTGCCCGAAATTCAAACTTCGCCAGGGGTACTTTGCTGGCAAAAAGCAGTAGCTATCGAAAAAGTAGGATTGTATGTGCCAGGTGGAACTGCTCCTTTATTTTCAACTGTATTAATGCTTGGAATACCCGCTAGTATTGCCGAATGCAAAGAAATTGTACTTTGTACACCACCCAATGCCGAAGGAAAAGTGCATCCAGCTGTGTTGTATGCTGCAAAAATTGCAGGCGTACATCGTATTTTCAAAATTGGTGGTACGCAAGCTATTGCTGCCATGGCGTATGGAACTGAAACGGTTCCTAAAGTATATAAGATTTTTGGACCAGGAAATCAATACGTTACTGCTGCTAAACAATTGGTTTCGCTGCGCGACGTGGCTATTGATATGCCTGCTGGCCCATCGGAAGTAGAAGTGCTTGCCGATAACACAGCCAATCCCGCTTATGTGGCCGCCGATTTACTTTCGCAGGCAGAGCATGGTGCCGATAGTCAGTCCATTTTAATTACGGTCGACGAATCGATGGTTGAAAAAGTATTGGAGCAAATTGAAATTCAATTAGAACAACTTCCACGCAAAGAATTGGCTAAGAAATCATTGGCTAATAGCAAGATTATTGTTGTAAAAACTTTGGAAGAAGCCGTAGAAATGACCAACGAATATGCTCCCGAGCACTTGATAATTGCAACGCATTATCACAATGGTGTAGCGGCTAATATTACCAATGCTGGGTCAGTGTTTTTGGGAAATTATAGTCCTGAGAGTGCTGGAGATTATGCTTCGGGCACCAATCACACTCTGCCAACCAATGGTTATGCAAAAGCGTACAGTGGTGTAAACTTGGATAGTTTTGTTCGCAAAATTACATTCCAACAATTATCAAAAGAGGGATTAACCAACCTGAGCAATGCCATTATTTTGATGGCCGAAAACGAAGATTTACAAGCACATAGCAATGCTGTAAAAATCAGATTGGATAACGAGCAACAAGAACGAGTTAAAGCGGAGAGAAGATGATGATTAACGAACTATTACGCGAAAACATAAAAAACATGCAACCTTACTCGTGTGCGCGCGACGAGTTTAAAGGCGAGGCATCGGTATATTTAGATGCCAACGAAAATCCTTACAATGGCCCTTACAATCGATATCCGGATCCTTTGCAATGGAAAGTGAAGGAAGCCATTTCGAAAGTAAAAAATGTACCTGTCGAAAATATATTTTTAGGCAATGGTAGCGACGAACCGATAGATTTACTTTATCGCGCTTTTTGTGAACCTCGTCGGGATAATGTGGTAGCCATTGAACCTACTTATGGTATGTACAAAGTATGTGCGGCTGTAAACGATGTGGAATATCGCAAGGTGTTATTGAACGAAAAATTTGATATTGAGGCGTTTAAGTTGATTGATTCGGCCAATTTAAATACAAAAATTATTTGGTTGTGTTCGCCTAATAATCCTACAGGAAATAAGCTGAATGCCGACGAAATTCTGAAAGTGCTTCAATGGTTTCGTGGAATTGTAGTGGTCGACGAAGCTTATATCGATTTTTCGGACAGTCAGAGTTTTAGCACTTATATTGCTCAATATCCCAATTTGGTTGTTCTACAAACACTGTCGAAAGCTTGGGGGAATGCTGCTATCCGACTCGGAATGGCTTTTGCTTCAGTAGAAGTAATTGAGGTGCTCAACAAAATTAAATACCCTTACAATATCAATATCCTCACGCAGGAACATGCTGAGAAGGTGTTAGCAAATGCGGCTCAAACCACGCAGTGGGTTCAAGCCATTTTAACAGAGCGCACTCAATTAATTAACAAGTTAAAGGAACTAGCCTTAGTAAAACACATTTATCCTACCGATGCTAATTTTGTTCTTGTAAAAGTGGATAATGCCAATATTGCTTATAACTGGTTGGTAAACAAAGGTATTATTGTTCGCAACCGCAGTAGCGTTACGCTTTGTGGCGACTGCCTACGCATAACAGTGGGCACACCAGCCGAAACAACTGAATTAATTGCTGCCCTAAAAGATTTTGGGTCGGTGTTTAAATAGGTTTTATGCTATAATTTTTCTTTCAAAAATTTTCCTGTATACGAGTTTTTGCATGAAAGGATATCTTCGGGTGTGCCTTCGAAAACCAAGTTACCACCTTTATCACCACCTTCGGGGCCAATATCGATAATGTGGTCGGCACATTTTATCACTTCTGGGTTGTGTTCGATAATTATTACCGTGTGTCCTTTAGCAATCAATGCATCCAAAGCTTTAAGTAGCGTTTTTATATCGTGAAAATGCAATCCAGTAGTTGGTTCATCGAAAATAAAAATCGTTGGTTCGGGTTTTTCGTTTGCCAAAAATGAAGCTAATTTCACACGTTGACTTTCACCACCCGACAAAGTATTGCTCGATTGCCCCAATTTTACATATCCAATGCCCACATCCTGAAGTGGTTTGAGTCGTTTTGCAATTTTCTTTTCGGTTGAAGTGCCTATATGCTCACTGAAAAACTCAATGGCTTGATTTACGGTCATTTCCAAAACATCAAAAATGTTCACATCGTGATAATGCACATCTAAAATATCCTGTTTGAAGCGTTTACCGTGACAGTGTTCGCATTCGAGCACCAAGTCGGCCATAAACTGCATTTCTACGGTTACGGTTCCTTCGCCCTGACATTCCTCGCATCGTCCACCTTCGGTGTTAAACGAAAAATGCGATGCTGAATAACCCATTTGTTTCGAAAGTTGCTGGTCGGCAAATAGTTTGCGAATTTCGTCGTAGGCTTTTATGTACGTTACAGGATTCGAACGTGATGAACGTCCAATAGGATTCTGGTCAACAAATTCCACATCTTTAGCCAGTTGCATAGAGCCACGCAAAGCGCCAAACTGACCAGTTCGGTCGGCTACGCCACCATAATGTTTTTTGAGTGCAGCATAAAACACATTGCGAACTAACGACGATTTTCCAGAGCCACTTACCCCTGTAACAACTGTCATTACATTCAATGGAAATTTCACATCAATGCCTTTCAAGTTATTTTCGCGCGCACCCAATATTTCAATATAATTATTCCATTTACGACGCTGCTGAGGTATATCAATTTTTTCTTCGCCTGATAAATATTTTAGTGTAAATGAGTTACTGTTTTTAAAAGCTCCCCCTTTAGGGGGTTGGGGGGCACCCTCATATACCACTTCGCCACCTTTCCTTCCAGCTAAGGGGCCTATATCAATCAGATAATCGGCTGCTTGCATTATTTCTTCATCGTGCTCTACCACAACCACCGTATTTCCAAGGTCGCGGAGTTGCTTAAGCACTTTTATAAGTAAATGTGTGTCGCGTGAGTGTAAGCCTATGCTTGGTTCGTCCAAAATATACAAGGAGCCCACCAAACTGCTTCCGAGCGAAGTAGCCAAGTTTATGCGCTGACTCTCACCACCCGAAAGTGAATTCGAAAGTCGATTCAATGTGAGATAACCCAAACCAACATCCAGCAAAAACTGAATACGGCTATTTATTTCTATCAACAAACGTTTTGCTACAGCTGCATCGTGTTCATCGAGTGCGAGTTGGTCGAAAAACTCCTTTAGTTTAGTCACCGGCATCAGTACCAGTTCCGAAATGGATTTTCCGTCAATTTTTACGTATCCAGCTTCTTTTTTCAATCGGCTTCCTTTACAATCGGGGCAAACAGTTTTACCTCTGTAACGAGCCAACATTACTCGGTACTGAATTTTGTATTGATTGGCTTCGAGCATATTGAAGAAAGCATGTAAACCTTCAAAATATTTATTGCCAGTCCAGAGCAGTTCGCGTTGTGCATCCGTCAGTTCGTAAAACGGTTTGTGAATAGGAAAGTTGAATTTATCGGCATTGTAAATCAATTGTTTTTTATATTCTCCCATTACTTCGCCACGCCAACACATCACGGCATCTTCAAAAATTGAAAGCGTTTTATTTGGAATAACCAAATCCTCATCAATCCCAATTACACGTCCAAAACCTTCGCATTTGGGGCAGGCTCCAAGTGGACTATTAAAACTGAACGTGTGTACCGATGGTGTTTCGAACTGCATGCCGTCCAATTCGAAACTTTTGGAGAAAGATAGTCTAACCGACTGCGGCTCTTCAAGTCCCTCTCCACTTGGAGAGGGATTTAGGGCGAGGTCACAAATTCCTCTTCCTTCGAAAAATGCCGTTTCAACTGAATCCGTCAGACGGCTAATGCCCGTTTGCGTGCGGTCCACTGTTAAACGGTCGATAACGAGTGAAACAGTAGGGTTGTTTTTTAAAAGCCCCTCATTATCAACAGCTTCTTGTATGCGAACAATTTCAGTATTTATTTCAACACGACTAAAACCTTGCATCATAAGGCTCTGCAATTCGCCTTTCAGAGTGCGGTCGTCGGTAGGAACAACAGGCGCTAAAATCAAAATGCGCGTATCGTCAGGATATTGCAAAGCAGCTTCCACCACATCGTCGGCTTGGTGCTTTTTAACCAAATTGCCTGTAAGCGGTGAGTATGTTTTGCCAATACGGGCATATAGCAACTTAATATATTCGTAAATTTCGGTGGAAGTGCCCACTGTTGAACGCGGATTGCGTGTGTTTACCTTTTGCTCAATGGCAATAGCAGGAGGAATACCTTTAATAAAATCCACTTCGGGCTTACTCATTCGTCCCAAAAACTGACGTGCGTACGACGACAGACTTTCCACATAACGGCGTTGCCCTTCGGCATACAATGTATCGAACGCCAGCGACGACTTCCCCGAACCCGATAAGCCAGTGATAACCACCAGTTTATTGCGTGGAATTTCTACATCAATATTTTTGAGATTGTGCACACGGGCACCTTTTATTTGAATACTTCCTTTGTCGGACATGGGGATATTTACTATTTCTACAGTTACTATTTACCATTTTGCTTTACAAATGGGGCAAAAATGCAAGCTGCAAAGATACAAAAATGTGAGCGATAAATAGAACAACGCTTACTTCTAATTGTTTTAAAAATTAGTGAAAGCATCTTCTTTAAAATATGTAATTTTTT
>CAYXQZ010000043.1:0-20540 GCA_964466415.1 uncultured Paludibacter sp. | reverse complement strand
ATCACGATGTTGGATTTATAATTATGTGTAGCTTTGGCAATGCCCTTAAAGCCACAAAAAACGAAGCTTACAAAGAAGTTATTTTACAGGCAGCCAAATCGTTGGCCACACGTTATCGTCCAACACCGGGTGTAATTCAGTCCTGGGACGAGGATAAAGGCTGGCAGGGAACACGCGGCTGGATGTGTCCGGTGATAATCGACAACATGATGAACTTAGAGCTGCTTTTTGAAGCAACAAAACTCTCTGGCGATTCCTCGTTCTACAAAATGGCTGTCAGCCATGCTAATGTAACGCTCGAAAACCATTTTCGCAAGGATTATAGCTGTTATCATGTAATTGATTACGACAAAATAAAAGGTGGTGTGCGCAAAAAGCAAACAGCACAAGGTTATGCCGACGAATCGGCTTGGGCGCGCGGTCAGGCTTGGGCGTTGTATGGTTTTACGGTGTGTTACCGCGAAACAAAAGATATACGCTATCTGGAACTAACGGATAAAATTTACAACTATCTTTTTACGCATAAAAATATGCCCGCGGATTTAATTCCTTATTGGGATTTCGATGCGCCCAACATTCCAAATGAGCCTCGCGATGCATCGGCAGCGGCCATCATTGCTTCGGCATTGTACGAGTTAAGTGCTTTTGAAAAACCGGAATACAAAGAAACTGCTGACAAAATTATCACATCGCTTTCGTCGCCTTCGTATCGTGCTATTTTAGGAACAAACGGCAATTTTCTGTTGATGCATTCAGTTGGCAGCATTCCACACGGACATGAAATTGATGTGCCGCTGAATTATGCCGATTATTATTTTCTGGAAGCGCTTGTGCGGAAGAAGGGATTGGAGAAAAAATAATACAAAATGAAAAACATTGTAAATCAGTTCGAATTAAAAAACGAAACTGGCGAAATTCACCCACTGAAAATCGGTCATATCAACGATTCTTTTATTGTCGAAAGTAAATATCCTAATGGAGAATCGTATTTCCTTCAAAAAATAAATCATCATATTTTTAAAAATGTGGTTGGTTTGCAACAGAATATACAGATTGTGACCGACCATTTACGGACAAAACTTACCGAAACCGGCGAAACGGATATCGAAAAAAAGGTGTTGCGACTTATTCCGGCAAACGATGGAAAGCTTTTCTATCAGGATGGAAATGGTGACTATTGGCGTATGTATGTAAACATTGAACAGACACACAGTTACGATGTGATTACACCCGAACTAGCCTATAAAGCCGGTGAAGCATTTGGTAATTTTCAGTGTATGTTGGCCGATATTCCGCATGGCGAACTGATTGAAACGATTCCCAATTTCCACAATATTGAATTCCGTTTAGAGCAATTCAGAGATGCTGTAAAAGCGGATGCTGCCGGACGTTTAGCACAAACACAATGGATGGTGGACGAAATTGAAAGTCGTGCGGAAGAAATGTGCCTGCCCGAATGCCTTTATCGTGAAGGAAAACTTCCAAAACGCATTAACCATTGCGACACCAAAGTAAACAATATGCTTTTCGACCAAAATGATGAGCCGGTTTGCATTGTGGATTTGGATACGGTGATGCCTGGTTTTGTGCTTTCGGACTTTGGCGATTTTATGCGTACTGCCGCCAATACTGGTGCCGAAGACGATGCCAATTTAGATAATATCGGCGTAAACATGTCAATTTTCGATGCTTATACGCGTGGCTATCTGAAAAAAGCCACTTTCCTTACTCCTATTGAATTGGAAAATCTGGCTTTTGGTGCAAAACTACTCAGCTACATGCAATTGGTGCGCTTTTTTGGCGACTACCTGAACGGCGATACCTATTATAAAATTCAGCACGAACATCATAACTGGCAACGCTCTCTGGCGCAATTCCGCTTGTTGCAGAGTCAGGAAGAGAATTTCGTTACCATGCAAGACATTGTATTAAACAGCAAAATATAATATCCTACAAACCAAACATTTATACATCCAGCCATATTCTAGAAGCTTTTTTGAAAAGGAAAGAAAAAAAAATAGACAAAATTGAAAAGACTTTATATTTAAGTCATTTCAATTTTGTCATTAATTGTAAAAATCTGAGTATATAAAAACAGTTTGAAATTGCAATTGGAAAGAAAATCTGTATCTTTGTAATTGACTTCTATATTAAAATGGTATTCTTGCGTGAGAAAACATATAAGAAATATTTTACTTCTTCCATTATCAATTGTTTATGGATTGATAACCTGCGTTCGGAATTGGATGTTTGATGTAAGGCTATTAAAATCCGAAAAAATGCCTATTCCTGTCATTTCAGTCGGTAACCTTGCCGTGGGAGGCACTGGCAAAACGCCTCATGTTGAATTTATCCTACGTATTTTGAATGCTAAAAAAGTAGCCATGCTAAGCCGTGGTTACAAACGCAAGACAAAAGGTTTTGTATTAGCTAACAGCAACTCAGACAGCTATTCGATTGGCGATGAGCCGTTTCAAATTTTTCGCAAATTTAAAGATGTGAAAGTTGCTGTTGACGAAAAACGAGTACGTGGAATAAAACAATTGTTACATATACAGCCTAAATTGGATGCTATTGTACTGGATGATGCTTATCAACACCGCTACATTAATCCTGGTCTCAAAATATTGCTTACAGATTACAACCACTTGTATGTCGACGATAAAATGTTGCCCGCTGGCCGACTCAGAGAATATCCTTCGGGTGCCAATCGTGCCGATATCATTATTGTTACGAAGTGCTCTCCTACCCTATCAACAAATGAAATGCATATTATTACAAAAAAAATCAACCCATTATCACATCAAAAAATATTTTTTTCAACTATAAAATATGGTGAAATTCAATCTGTTTTTCCAAGCATCGAATCACAAGATAAGCATTTAGAATTAAATAACTTACACATATTATTAATTACAGGAATTGTGTCGCCAGCACCAATTATCAAAGAATTGGAAAACAAAAATGCCACAGTTGAGTCAATTTTATTTCCAGACCATCATAATTTCACCTTGAATAATTATGCCGAAATAGAGCAAAAATTCATACATTTGCAATCGGAAAATAAAATTGTATTAGTTACTGAAAAAGATGCTGCTCGAATAGTATCATCTACTCACTACCCTGAGAGTTTGAAAAGCTACACATTTTACTTACCTATTGAAATTGACTTTTTACAAAATAAACATCAAACATTTACTCAAACAATACAGAATTATGTTGAAACTGATACAAGAAACAGCTGATTTTTTAAATTCCAAAATTGCCAAAATGCCTAAAACGGGTATTATTCTCGGAACCGGACTTGGAAATTTAGTAACACAAATAACCGACAAAACGGAAATTCCATACGAAACAATTCCAAACTTTCCTGTTTCAACAGTTGAAGGACATAGCGGAAAACTGATTTTTGGCAAATTAGGCGATGTGGATGTATTGGCAATGCAGGGACGGTTTCATTACTACGAGGGCTATGACATGAAACAAGTTACTTTCCCTGTGCGTGTAATGAAAGCCATAGGAATAGAAAATTTATTAGTATCCAATGCTTCGGGCGGTGTACATCCCGATTTTGAAATTGGTGATCTTATGATTATTACCGATCATATTAACTTATTTCCAGAGCATCCGTTACGTGGCAAAAACCATACTGAATTAGGTACTCGATTTCCGGATATGAGTGAGGCATACTCTACCGAGTTGATTAAAAAAGCAAAAGCCATTGCAGCTCGCAACAGTATTAAAGTAGTTGAAGGAGTATATGTGGGTACAACAGGACCAACTTTCGAAACAAAAGCTGAATATCGTTATTTTCGAATTATTGGTGGCGATGCTGTAGGTATGAGTACCGTACCCGAAGTAATTGTGGCTAATCATGCGGGTATTCGTTGCTTTGGGATGTCGATAATTACCGACCTTGGTGTACCTGGAAAAATAGTGGAAGTAACACACGAAGAAGTGCAACAAATTGGAAACAAAGTTCAACCACTTATGACTCAAATAATGAAAGAACTGGTTGCAGAAATCTAAAATAAACTCGTTTTTTAAAAAATAAACCCCGATTATGTTTTCAAATACATAATCGGGGTTTTTCGTGTGTTCTTAGTTTTTGTAAGTATTATTCAGGAAGTATCATTTGATCATATTCTTCAACCGATGCTCCTCGCAAACATGCTTCAATAATCTCTCTTCCTTTCGGGTTTAAATCCGGTGTAAGATATTGAGCTAGTTCATTTTTGAAAAAATCGTATAATTTTTCAGCTCCCACATCATAACCCTCTTTCCCTACTTCATCTTGTTTGTACACTTTCAAGAAACGTGAAGGAATTTTTGCGCCTTCAATTGTCAGATAATTTAATTCATATCCTAATAGAGGACAACGAGCTTCCTGATATTGTTCTTTGCGCAAATTTGCATTTCCACGACGAGTTAAGTATTCACGCATTAAAAGCTGTGGTTTAAAACCTACTTTCCATACACCAATATATTGATTAGGAACTAATGTATAACGTGTTAATGGCGTACTTATAATTTGCTCCAATAACATATTGGCATGCTCTACCATTTTTCCTGTTGCAAATGGCCAATATGAACCTACTCCTTCCGAACCCATGCCAGTACCTTCGGTTACACTAGGATTAGCATGACCACGAGGCGATACAAGTCTCCATAACCAAGCTAATGCTGGTGGTAGTAGGTGGAAAAGTCCAACAATACCATAATTCGGATTTTCGAGTGAACTTGGAGGTGTGCGTACACCAAAACTACGTATATCAACCGACACAGCATGACCAATTACATTAGGCACAATATCGCGAGGTAAAATAACACGTGGATTTGGACAGCGTTTTTCGGGCGTATCCATTGTATGATCCCAAATTAAAACGGTACCATCAGGATGCGATTCTAAATTTAAAAACAACAATGGTTTTGGTGGTTTAATCGTAATTTTTTCCAAAAATGGATCATCGCCATATTCCAAAACACTATCAACACGTATAAACCAAGCATTTTCAGCATCTAAAACGCGTAATTTTCCATTCCCGGTTTGTAAAGAAGGATGGCAAATAGCCATATCATCAGTCACAGGATTAAACGACGAGAAAATTGGTAAATTTATTAAGCGTTTTTCACCCGAAACAATGTTTTTGCCTATCATTACTTGACCATTTTCTTCGCGTAATATATGCTGGAGCATTTCACTTTTACCACCTCCACTAGCACCTTCGTGCATAAATGTAGTAGTATTATCGTAAGGACTTACAGCCTGAACTGTTGAGCAGTGAGCTGTTATCCAACCTTCTTTTTCACCTTTTGTTAGTAAAGCGCCATACAAACCTTTTTTGGCGCTTGGGCCAGGATAAAGATTGTATGCAAAAATCTCATGTCTATTATCAGTTCTGTTGTGTACAACGACTTGTTTTCCGTCAAAATGTGTGTGACGAAAAGTTGGTGCAACATATATTATTGAATCAAGCGAAAAATCATTTGGAATATTTGTACTTGGAATAATTACTTGTAACATAGCAAGTCCCATTGCAAAAAAGCCTGCATTTGCAGGAGCAATGGCAATACCACCTACACCAATTCCTTCGCGACCAGCAAAGTACAAAAACACGGCTAAATCTTGATTTTTCAACCAATCAAAAGTTTCACCTTTCAGATTATCAAATGGATATCCAAAGCGATTTATAAATTTTTCTTTGTCCGTAGGAAAGTTGTCGGCAATTGCCATGGTATCAGGATCGCGGCGGCGCATATATGGATCAACATAATTTGCCGAAACACCATTGCTTACTTTATGAACAATAACTTCCTTAACAACTCCTTTACCTGGAATATCATAACTAACTTCAAACGAATTGTTATTTGCTCCACCTGTTGCAGCCACTGCAAGCTCCTCTACAGTATTGTAAACTGTGTAACTTTTACATGAACTAAGTAAATTTTGTAATTCGCTGGGCAATGCTATACCCTTACTTTCTAATTGGGAGATAAATGCACTCATTTTATTATACCTTTTTCAATAAATAAAAAAACTAATCAGGCACAAAGATAATGCATTTAGCTTAATAAATGAAGTGTTGCTTAATAAAATAACAATATTTATATTATTTGGAAGCTATGGAAGTACAAAGCAATTTACTTTCGCCACTATAGATATTTTGAATGCGGAAATTGCGCTTACTATTAAAGTAAATGGTATCGCCTGGCAGCACAACATAACTTTTATTGTCAATTTCAAATTGCAATTCGCCCTCGAGTAAATACCCAAATATCTGTCCGATGTGATGTGTAAAAAGATTGAGGCTATCCGAATTTAAATGAAATTTCAACATAAATGTTTCCATTTGCTTTGACACATCGTGTTGCGAAACAATAAAAACCTCAGTACCAGAATCGTTATTTTCTATAAATAGATTTTCTTCTTTTCTAAAAACAGGATTATTGAACAAAGATTCATTTTCGCCAATAAGCTCACCAACTGTAGTTTGTAGTTTTTCAGCTATTTGCTTTAGCGTTACTATCGATGGATAAGTTTTTGCTTTTTCAATTTGCGAAAGTGCACTAGGCGAAATACCTACACGTTTAGCTAAGTCATTTAATTGTAATGCTTTGTGCTCGCGAATGCGTTTTATTCTTTCACCTATTCTATCCATTATTTTCGAGTTTTACAATGCAAAGATAAAACATAATCTTAACAAATGAAGTATCACTTAATAATTTTATGTGTTATTAAACCAACTTTGTTCGGTTTGGTGCATGTTAATTATTTCATTAAAAATTTATATTGTTAAAAATCAGACAGTTTATAGCTTCATCGCAAATATTTTAACAAAACATTTGCCAGAATGCATCAAAATTACTACTTTTGTGGCGGATAAGTCCTGTACGACTAGCTCCCTTCGAACTCCCCCAGGGCTTGATCGCAGCAAGGGTAGTAGGTTGTAGCGGTGCGATACAGGGGGCTTATCCACTTGCCTCTTTAGCTCAGTTGGCCAGAGCACGTGATTTGTAATCTCGGGGTCGTTGGTTCGAATCCGACAAGAGGCTCAACAAAAAAGGAAAATGATTTACTTCATTTTCCTTTTTTTAATTTTATCTACTAGCTGTGTCTTGTATTTTGCTTACGTCAAAATCAGTTATAATTTCAATGTCAATCCACTCACTTACTCGTATCATTCCAAGCATAGTAATTGGCGGCTCAAGTCCAAAATCTCGGATATTAATTCGTTTTTTTCCTTTTAAATGAAACCTTTTATCTGAACGATTTGTTTCGAATGGAATATTATATGACTTTGTTTGCCCTGTAATAGTTAAATCCAAACTTGCATTTGCCATGAAATTGGCATTCTTTTTATCAATATTTTTCGCACTTATTTGATTCAAGGTTAGTTCAATATCAGGATGTTTAGCTTCATTTATTAGTTTTTTAAAATCTCGAAGCGCCATTTTGTTATCCGACTCAAACATACTAACTGGAATATCAATTTTATTCTCAGTAAACTGAAACATAATACCATTTGAATTTAGCGTAAAAGTTCTACGTTTACCCGTAAATGTAATAACCTTTTGGGTGAGTTTAAAAGGGATAACATTAGTATAACCTGTGATACTTAATTCACTCTTTTCGCCAAACTCCACATTATAACGTTGCTGGGCATTTAAATCGACAAAGAGCAGTAACATTAATATATATAGTAATACTTTTGACATAAACGTCGTGAATTTTAAAAATTGAGAAAATTCAGACAGAAAAGCTATTAACTCATCTGTCTGAATTGATTAATTATTTTTAGAAGCCAACTACAGCTTCAACAACAAAACCACTAAATTTACCACCATTCAATATGCTTTGAGGAGCATTTTTATAATCATAGTTCTGTTGAACATATTCTAATTTAGCCATTACGTTTTTTGTAATGAACCAACCTGCACTTACTGCAAGTCTGTCTGCACCTACTTTATAAGGAGCTAGTGCGGCAACAGCAGTTGTAACAGGATTTGCAACAGCATTTACTGCACCAGCTTTGGGCATTGTAGCTGAAAATGTATTGTAACGAACACCTACCCAAAAATTCTCTTCATTACCAAAACGGTATAATAAATCTGTGGCGAATTGATTTGCTGTACGCTCACCAGTAATTTCATCTTTCTGACGACCACTTGCTTGCTCAAGCGTTGTAAATGATTCTATTCCCTTAAATTTTAAAAACAAGTTACCTGACAATGCAGTTACCTTATCAGAAAGTCCTGGATTTAACCTTCCTGTAGTATATGAACTTGTAGATGGTTTTGCAAAATCCATTGCTCCAAAATAATGAGAACCTGTACGGTCGCCTCCAAAAAGCGTTTGACCAAGTGAACCAGCTGTATAATAAACAGATCCTGTTAAGCGAACACGTAAATCATCCGTAAATTGTTTGTCGTAACCAAGTTTTCCTAAAAATGCAGGTTTATGTACTCCATCAGTAGCACCAACAACTGCAGGTTCTTCAACGATATTACTATTTAACTTTCCACTTGTAATACCAGCAACACCAACTATTCCATTGTATTGCACATCAATTTCAGCACCAACCTCTGATGCAAATGCATCCATAATGTAATTTTCGACAAATGGATTGAAAATTGAATTTCCACCATCTGATCTGCGGAAATGGGCATCGCCATAGTTTACTTCCATTTGACCAACTTTAATTGTTGTGTACTTCATGATATTATCAACAAAATCAAGATTCATAAAAGATAATTTATCAAATTGAATAAAACCACCTTTTACCCATGTTTCGTTGTGATGACGAGAAGCAAGATACAATTCCATGTTTAATGCAACACCATCTGCAAGTTGTGTTTTTAACATTAAGTTTGCACTTGCTAAATTAAATCCTGAAACTAATCCAATTAATTTGTTTTGATCTACACCTGCAACCATTCTTGGATTTGCATAAGTAGTGGTAGCGCCATTTACTGTTGCAACATTAGAATTACTGTGGTCTAAAGCTTGATAAGATTGAGTAAAACCACCACCAATTGTTGTTTTAACGCCTTTAAATTCTTTTTCAGTTTTTGGTGTTTCGAACACGTTTAAACCATCTTTGTTGTTTTCGCGGAATTGTCCGAACATTGTGCTGCTAACTAATAAAGCAAGCACCATTGTGAAAATTGACTTTTTCATTTTTTTAAATTTTAATTGTTAGTTGAAAAAATATTTGATTATTTATTGAGAGACTATTTAATGTATATCTACAACCTAAATTATTGAACTTCGAATACAACACTATATTTCAGCGTAATACCATCGCCCACTTTCATCATACCCATCATAGCAGTTGGTGGTTTCATTTTAAAATCAGTCATTTTAAGAGCCAATGCTCCTTTAAACTCATAAACACCCGATTTTATAACTTTACCAGCTGGTTTTAACGTTATTTTTTTGGTAGTTCCATTCATTGTTAAATTACCCGTTACTGCAACCAAAACATCTGTATTTGTGAGTTGAAACGAGTTTACTTCGGTCATTTTAAAGCTAATTGTAGGATATGTTTCGGAATTAAACGCCTCGTAGGTTTTAGTATCCATCAATTTCTCTTTACTTTTAATTGATTTAACTGGAATGCTAAGCACCATAGACTGAACTTGATTTGAGCCACTTAACACAACTTCCGCATTAATCTGAGTAACTTTAGTTTCGTAATCGTGCACATTGGTAGTACCCAAAATTGTTATACTCGATAATTTTGGGTTAATTTTAAGCGTTTGCGCATTTGAAGCAAAACTTGCAGTAAATAATAAATTAGCTACAAAAAGAAATGTTTTTAATTGAATTCTCATCTTTGATTTTATATTTTAAAATAATTAATGTTATATATCCTATATGTTTTATTGCATTGTAAGCTAAAAAAAACAAGCATAATTAATGCTATAGTTTTTATAGCATTGTTATAAAAAAAAATTAAATTATATCTGACAAAGTTTTGTTTTTCAACATTGCAATAAAGTCTGTTTTAAAATCGCACCAATAGGAATTTGCTTTGCAATTAAGCGTTGTTTTTATACAAACTTCGGGATTATCAATACAGTCAACTATATCAATTCTTTCGAACGCTGTATATATATCATAAACAGAAATTTCGCTAGCCTGACGTGCAAGCATATAGCCACTTCCTTTACCACGTACGTTTACTATTAATCCTTTGAGTTTTAACGACGAAATAATACTATCTAAATATTTCAACGAAATATCTTGGTTTTCGGCAATATCCTTTTGTAAAATGCCTTCCAATTCAGGAGCTTTTGCAATTACAATCATTGTCCGAAGTCCGTAGCGTATTTTGGTGTTAATTCTCATTTATTGGTAACTGAATTTGATTACGAGGCAAATATATATGATAATATTCAATCCTATAACACAAGTAGTATTCAAGCCACGTTATTTAGAATCATTCTAATTAATTTTTTATAATTTGCATACCTATATATCTGACAATATGTAAGATACAACAATTATAATTCAAATTTTTAAAAACGTTAAATATATTTAAATGAATGAACAATTATGTTTTTAGAGTATATTTTGATTAGATTTTCATTCAATCACTTACACTCATCATATTAATCAAAAATAAATTTATATAGAATTACAAACTCAGAATCATAAAAAGGCAATTAAATATAATTTAATTTTATGTAATATATACATTACTATAAATAGTACAATATAAATAAATTATTTAATTGAATATCAATAAAATAAAACTAGTATTTAGCTTTAGGTATCTTTTTATTTAAAGATTTTTCGTTAAATAAATAATTAAATGACTTGGATATATTAAAACTTTATTTTACATTTGTACCGTACTATCAGTGTATTGTTTTATTATTTTGCAAACTGATAGTTTTTTAAGTTTTGGCATTAGCCTTAAAATTTATATTAACTTTAATTCCGAGTAAGGATGAGTGAACAAATCGAAAAACCCAACGATAAATCTCGCAGAGATTTTCTCCAAAACATTGGAATGGCAGGAGTTGGGACTCTTTTGGGTGGAGCTGCAGTATGGGCAGGTTTTAATTACGACAAAAAAAAGACAGCCAAACAGCGCGTAAAAGTACTTACTGCCGAAAATAAGTTAGTCGAAATTGAAAAAGATGCCATTATTGACATTGTAAAAACACCAGCCCAAGAATTCACTTACTTGCAGCAACGTGGACGCGATGGTATTGCTGGCCGCCGCTGGGTAATGGTTATTGACCTTTCGAAATGTAGAAATGCTCGCAAATGTATGTCTGCATGTCAAGAAGCTCACCACTTACGTCCCGAACAACACCATATTAATGTGTTGAAAATGCAGGAAACACCCGACACTCAACCATTTTACATGCCAAAACCATGCATGCACTGCGACAATCCTCCATGTACAGCAGTTTGTCCGGTTGATGCCACGTTTAAACGTCAGGATGGAATAGTACTTATCGACAACGAACGCTGTATTGGTTGTAGGTTTTGTGTGGCAGCTTGTCCTTATAGCGCCCGTGTATTTCATTGGCAGGAACCACTTTTTGCTGAGCAAGATAAGGATTTAATTTACGATGTAGAACAAAATGTACCACAACGCAGAGGTACAATTACTAAATGTTTATTTAGCGCCGACAAATTACGTGAAGGAAATATGCCTTCGTGCGTATCAGCATGCCCAAATGGTGTGTATTATTTTGGCGACGAAAACGAAGATGTGGTTACAAATGGTACAACCAAAGAAAGTGTACGTTTCCGAAAATTACTAGCCGACAACGGTGGTTATACTTTAATGCCTGAATTGGGAACAAAACCACGTGTATATTACTTGCCTCCAAAAGGAAAAGAATATCCTTTCCAAGAAAAAGACAAAGAAGAAGCTGCAGAGCATTTGCCGGTGTAGTAAAAAGTCAGAAGTCAAAGGTTTAAAGACTTGAGAATTTAAAACATGACAACTGACTTTAGACAAATTCCAAAAAGTTAAATGGTAAATTGTAAATGATAAAATAGTAAAAAAATATTATGTCAGATAAAAAAAGTTCGGAAAAAATCATTGCTGATTTGCTTGGACATATCAGGCTTAGCAAAAGTTTTATGGCTTGGATGGGCATTTTAAGTGTATCGCTAGTGGTATGTTTATATGCTTATTTTTTACAATTAAGAGATGGTATGGTTGTAACAGGCCTTGGCGATTATGTATCGTGGGGAATGTATATTTCCAATTTCGTTTTTTTTGTAGCAACAAGTTTAATTGGAATGCTAATTAGCGCAGTGCTTTCGTTATTGAATCAGAAATGGGCAGCACCTTTAGCTCGCATTGCCGAAATAATTGCATTGGCATTTGCCGCTGTAGCTGGTTTAGTCATAGTTATGGATATGGGTAGACCTGAACGCTTATTGAATGTATTTATTCACGGCCGAATTCAATCGCCTATAGTTTGGGACGTAACTGTTGTTACTATTTATGTATTGATTAGTACATTATTCCTTTATATCCCCCTTATTCCCGATTTAAAAATATGTTCGGAAAAATTGGATAAACTGCCACCTTTTGCACGAAAAATTTACACATTATTATCGTTAAATTGGAAAGGTACACCAGAGCAACAAGAAATGATTAAAAAATCGACACGCGCTATGGCCATATTCATAATTCCAGTTGCTTTAGCCATACACACTGTAACATCGTGGCTGTTTGCTAATACATCGCGTGCAGGTTGGGATTCAACAATATTTGGACCTTATTTTGTGACAGGTGCATTTGTATCGGGCACAGCGGCTGTTATTATTGCTATGTTTGTATTTCGCAAAAGTTTTAAATTAAATGAATATATTACTGATTTCCATTTTGATAAAATTGGAAAATTATTAGTTTTAGTTTCGCTGGTATACTTGTATTTTAACTTGAACGAATACATGGTACCAGCCTACAAAATGAAACGTGCCGAAGCATTTCACATTCACGAATTGTTTGCAGGCAGTCATGCTTTTATGTTTTGGGCTACGCAATTACTAGGGTTGGTAATACCAATTATATTACTATTATTTAAACCATTTCGCAAACCTTTACCAATATTAGTTATTGCATTAATGGTTTTGATAGGTTCTTGGTTTAAACGTTATATTATTGTAGTTCCCACTATGGAACATCCATTTTTACCAATACAAAATGTTCCTTTAAACTTTAAAATTTACACGCCTACGCTTATCGAAATAGGTGTTACGATAGCTCCAATGATTATGGTTTTACTTATTGTTACAGTTTTGTCCAAAGTAATTCCAATTATTCCTATTCAGGAAACTTTAGACCATGCCAGTGAAACAGAACAAAAATAATTTGAGACCATGATACAGAAAAAAAACAATATTGGAATTATAGCTTTTGTTTTGTTAGCTTTTTTAGTAACTGCACCATTATACGCACGAAATTGGAAAAGCCCTGATGATCAAAAAGACAAAAAAAGCTATTTGAAATTTGATGCCACAACAGCCTCACAAGGCGAAGCACTTTACAATGCAAACTGTGCGTCGTGCCACGGCACTCCAGGTAAAAACAACAGTCTGAAATCATTGAACCCTATCCCACCCGATTTGTCGACAAAAGCATCTCAGCAATTAACTGATGGAGAATTGCTATATATTATTACGAATGGAGCTGGCCTAATGCCTAGTTTTAAAAATGTATTATCCGAAGAAAAAGAATGGTTGATTATATCGTACCTCAGAGGTTTTAACAAAGACTATGTACAGCAACTTTCGAAATTTGATCCAGCTAAAAGCAAACTAGTCAAGCTAACAACAACGTTCGACAAAGCCAGTCAATCAATTATCATTCAGGCTATAGCTAACGAAAAAACTGGAGTTATTGCCATTGCAGGCGCTGAAGTATCGTTATTTGTAAAACGCTATTTTGGTAATTTTCAAATTGATAAATCGGTAAAAACGGATGCTATGGGCAAAGCTATTATTGCATTCCCAACTGACATGCCTGGCGATAAAACCGGAAAATTAAATGTATTAGTAAAGATGTTTGAATCAAACTATGGTGAAGTTCAAAAAACTGATAGTTTTAATATCGGAATACCAACAGACAAACCCGCATTAAACGAAAAACGTGCTATATGGAATGTAGTAAGTAAAGCTCCATTATGGGTAATAGGTTTATATTCAATGGGCTTAATCGCATTCCTATTGTTGTTAGCCTATTTACTATTAAATTTACGTAAGATATTTATGTCATAATAGTTTTCAAGTTCATTAAATTCTTTAAATCAACAAAAGTATGAAACAGTTAGCTTTTCTAGGTCGAATTTTATTCGCCATTCCAATTGCAATAATTGGTATTACTCATTTTTTAATGACTCCCGAATTTTTAATAAAACTGGAGCACTCACTCATTCCAAGTAGTTTGTATACTGTGTTATTATCAGGAGCCTTGTTAATAATATCTAGTATTTTTATTGTATTAAATAAATATGTAAAAGTAGCCTGTTTGTGGCTTGCCGCTATGTTATTAATTGTGGTTACAACCATCCACATACCTAACTTATTTTATCCTGAGCTATTTAGCATGGCATTAATGGAAGTTTTACAAGATACCGCTTTAATGGGTGCTTCTTTAATGATTGCTTTTTATCTAAATAATGAAAAAAAAGCGGAATAATTAATCTTAAATAAACTGCTATCAAAACTCGACAGCCATGAAAAAAACATATTTAGTTTTGTTGTTTTTTGCATTTACAATTCAACCACTTGTTTTTGCACAAGTTGATCAATCGGAAGAAGTACAAGTAATTGAACACTTGGGCGATACTCTACCAATGGATTTGAAATTTACAAATGATAAAGGTGAGCCTGTAACACTTAGACAATTAATTAATAAACCAACCATTTTATCATTTGTATATTTTGATTGTCCTGGTTTATGCAGTCCTTTGCTCGAAGGAGTTGGTTCTGTAATTAAAAAATCGGACATGGTGTTAGGCAAAGATTATCAGGTTATAACTTTCAGTTTTAATTTTAGAGACACGCCTGAAAAAGCAAAAGAAAAAAAGAAACGCTTTGTTGAAAGATATTCAGCAGGAAATGGCGATGGTTGGATTTTTTTAACAACAGACAGCGCTACTATTTATGAAATAACACACGCCACAGGTTTTATTACCAAAGCTGTAGGTTTCGATTTTATACATCCTTCGGCCATTATAGCTGTAAGTCCACAAGGCAAAATAACACGTTATTTGTATGGAATTTCGTTTTTACCTATGGATGTAAAATTGGCAATTGCTGAAGCAAACGAGGGAAAGGCACGTCCTACCATTCAAAAAATAATGTTAATGTGCTACAGCTATGACAAAGACAATCAACGCTTTGGACTAGATGTAACCAAAATAATTGGAACAGTGATTGCATTTTTCCTATTGCTGTTTATTATAATATATTTAATTAGACCCCGCAAAAAAAACAAAAACTCCGAATTATGAGTAAAGAAGTAGAAAGCGAAAAACATGTGAGTTATCTCGATTATCAAGGTAAATATAAAGGAATTTTTGGTTGGATTTTTTCCACCGACCATAAACGAATAGCATTATTATATCTGTATTCAATTGTAACCTTTTTCTTTGTAGGAGCAATTCTAGGATTGGTTATGCGTTTCGAATTGGTAGCACCTGGCGAAACCATTGTAAAACCTCAAACTTATAATGGTTTATTTACGGTACACGGTGTAATAATGATTTTCATGGTAGTTATACCTGGATTATCAGCCATATTTGGCAATTTTCTATTGCCATTGCATATTGGCGCCAAAGATGTGGCTTTCCCTAAACTCAACCGCTTTTCGTGGTGGATTTTTATTGTTGGGAGTATAATGGCTATTCTCACTCAGTTTTTACGCCAAGGACCACCCGATACTGGTTGGACATTTTATGCACCCTATTCAACATCAACTGGCACTAGTGTAATTTTGGCTACTTCGGCAGCTTTTGTACTTGGGTTTTCGTCCATTTTAACTGGATTAAATTTTATTGTTACCATACATCGTATGCGAGCTCCAGGAATGAAGTTTTTCAATATGCCACTTTTCCCATGGTCGATTTATGCTGCCTCGTGGATTCAGTTGCTAGCAACTCCTGTAGTTGGTATTACATTAATAATGTTGATTTTTGAACGTTTGTTCGGAATTGGGTTCTTCAATCCCGAATTAGGAGGCGACCCTCTCCTATTCCAACATTTATTCTGGATTTACTCGCACCCTGCTGTATATATTATGATTTTGCCAGCAATGGGTGTTATAACCGAAATTATTCCTACATTTTGCCAACAGAAAGTATATGGATACAAGGCAATTGCTATTTCGAGTTTGGCTATTGCAGGTGTTGGTTTCTTGGTTTGGGGTCACCACATGTACACTTCGGGCATGAGCGAGCAAGCACGTTGGTTTTTCTCACTACTTACTTTTATAGTAGCAGTGCCTAGTGCTATCAAAGTTTTCAATTGGATTTTTACCATGTACAAAGGCTCTATCGATTTGAAACCACCATTTTTATATGCTTTATTTTTTATTTTCTTATTTATTATCGGTGGAACTACAGGATTGATTTTAGGATCAGTTGCTACCAATATTCAAGTACACGACACTTCATTTATTGTGGCGCATTTCCATTACATCATTTTTGGAGGTATGGGATTTGCATTTTTCGCAGCAATACATTTTTGGTTTCCAAAATTTTACGGTACTATGTACAATATTAAGCAAGCTAATTTTGGAGCAATTTTACTCTTTATTGGTTTTAATTTATTGTATTTCCCGCAGTTCATTATTGGGTATCAGGGTATGCCACGCAGGTATTACGACTATTTACCACACTTTCAGTGGGCACAAGTGCTTTCAACTGTAGGAGGCGTAGTTTTATTCATAGCACTTATTATAATGGTGACCAATTTGGTTAAAGGTGCCAAAAAAGGTGCTCCTGCTCCAGCTAACCCTTGGAATGGTTCAACCTTGGAATGGACAATTCCTTCGCCACCATCATTAGAGAATTTCGACACCGATCCTGTTGTAAATAAGAATCCGTACGATTATAATTCGTAATTCACAATTCGTAATTAAATTAATATGAGCAATCACGAAAATCACACACATGTACATCGCGACGATGAAGCCCAAAAGTTGGGTATGTGGCTTTTTATATTTACTGAACTATTGTTGTTTGGCGGTTTATTTTTGGTATATTCCATCTTTAGAATGCAATATCCTGAAAATTTTCATGAGTCAAGTTTGGAGTTAAGTGTAACTCTTGGAGTAACCAACACGGTAATTTTATTAGTAAGTAGTATGTCGGTTGCCATTTCGCTCACAGCCGTTCAGAAAAACAATTATAAACTTGCTAAATGGATGCTTCTACTAACAGTAGCATTGGCATTAGCATTTATGGTGAACAAGTACTTTGAATGGGGTGCCAAATTTCATCATGGACTTTATCCTGGCTCTGAACTTATGCATCTACTCGACAGAGGACATCATTTGTATTTTGGCTTGTACTTTTTCATGACAGGATTGCATGCTTTACATATTATAATTGGTGTAATATTGCTTTTGATTAGTTATGTAAAAATTCAAAAAGGAAAAATCCAGTCGGATAATTTCATGCATCTTGAGAATGCAGCACTCTATTGGCACTTAGTTGATTTAATTTGGATTTTCTTATTCCCATTGTTGTATTTAATTTCTTAAAAGTCTACTATTATGTCAGAAAACACACATCATATTACACCCTACAGAACACTCGGAATTATTCTGTTGATACTTCTATCGCTAACATTTGTAACTATAGAAATTACATCAATACATTTAGGTGCTTTAACTGTAACTGCAGCATTACTAATTGCTGGTGTAAAAGGTTTTTTAGTTTTGTCGTATTTTATGCATTTAAAGCATGAGAGCTTATTACTCAGAATATTAGTTGCATTAGTTTTTGTGCTATTTGCATTGATAGTATTAATAACCTTTATCGACTATGCTTATAGAACTTAGTTCCGAAAGCTATAGAGGTAAAAAAAAGATATCAAACAATCAAACATTAAATATATATGTTTAGTAACGCATCAAATTTTGTACAAGGAGTCGACTCGGCATTTGCTATAATAGTTGGCATTTCGGTGTTTTTTCTTATCGCCTTAACTGCTTTAATGATTTATTTTGTAGTTAGATACAATAAAAAACGACATCCAAAAACAGTATATGTAAAGGATAACCCTTGGTTAGAAGCAACTTGGATTGCAATTCCTCTAATAATTGTACTATATATGTTTTATATAGGCTGGGAAGGCTTTTTACCTATGCGCCAAGTGCCCGACAATGCTATGAAGGTAAAAGCCATTGGTAAAATGTGGGTTTGGGAATTTGAATACGAAGGCAATAAAGTATCGGATACCCTGATGTTACCAATTAGCAAAGCTGTGAAAATTGATCTGGTTTCAACAGATGTATTGCATGGCTTTTCGGTTCCTGCATTTCGTATTAAAGAAGATGTAGTGCCTGTAAAGAAAAACTACACATGGTTTATGCCTGGCGAAATTGGAGAGTTTGATTTGTATTGTACAGTATATTGTGGATTAAGCCACTCCTACATGCACTCTATTGTAAAAGTTGTATCCGTAGATGAATTTAATAAATGGTTAGCGGCACTTCCTATCCGTAAAAAGGACGATAGTAAAGGACGAAAAGTTATGGAAAAAAATGGTTGTTTAGCTTGCCATTCAATTGATGGATCAAAACTAGTTGGACCAACATTTAAAGGCTCTTATGGTTCAAAAATTAAGGTTAAAACGAATGGTGCTGTTCGCGAAATAGTGTTCGACGACAAATACCTTGAGACTTCAATATATGATCCAAATGCGGATATTTCGGGCGATTATCCTCCAGGATTAATGAAATCGTATAAAGATGCTATAACAAAAGAAGATTTAGTATTGATAAATGATTATCTGAAAACGCTTAAATAGAGACAAGAGTCAAGAACCAAGAGTCAAGACAATAAATATGACAAATATCTCATTCAGCACAGTGCTGAAATTAATGAAATTAAAAGTATCAGTGGCAGTAACATTTACTGCCATTGCTGGCTATATTATATTTAGTCACCAACTAAGTATTGATATTCTATACTTGATGGCAGGTGTTTTATTGCTGGCAAGTGGATCAAGTGCGTTAAATCAAGTGCAAGAGTCTCCTTACGATGCCATTATGTCTCGCACATGCATGCGTCCAATTCCGTCGGGTTTACTATCGAACAAACAAGCATTTATATGGTCGGTTCTTTTTATTGTATCTGGGTCAACAATTCTTTACTTCGCACTTGGAAGTACACCAATGCTGTTGGGATTATTTAATGTACTTTGGTACAATGGCATTTATACACCACTGAAACGAATCACAGCATTTGCCGTAGTGCCAGGCTCATTAGTTGGAGCAGTGCCTGTATATATTGGCTGGACAGCTGCAGGAGGCTTCATTAGCGATATTACAATACTTTTCGTAGGACTTTTCTTATTTATTTGGCAAGTGCCCCATTTCTGGTTGCTCATGTTAAAGTATGGCGACGAATACCAACAGGCAGGTTTTAAAACCATTACCAATTCAATAAATGCTTTTACTCTACCCAAAATTATTTTTGTTTGGGTGCTTTGTACATCGTTCAGTTCGTTGATAGTACCACTTTTTTTGGAAGAACTCAGTTTATGGTTCTTTCTAATGGTATTTTCATTAAATTTAATTTTCATTTCGCTGTTTGTTCAAATGGCATTTAATTCCGAAAAACCAATTTCATTCAAACGATCATTTATAGGCATAAATGTTTACATGATGGTTTTTATGCTGTTTTTAATTGCATTTCATTTGATTTAACAGCAACTTTAATCATTTTCAGCTTCTAGAATACAAGTAATCAGCACCTTAAAAATTATTACCAACAAAACGCTTTTACTATTTTGATATTTCAAAAAAAGACATTATCTTTGCACTCGCTAAACTAAAAAATGGCTGCGTAGCTCAACTGAATAGAGTACCACACTACGGATGTGGGGGTTACAGGTTTGAATCCTGTCGCGGTCACAAATAGATTTTTAATCGACTGAAAGTCAAATAAATAAAAAACCCGCATTTGTATTACACATACAAATGCGGGTTTTTTATTTCAAAACATTCACTATAACGTATAAATTCTTTTGTGTTTTTTAAAAGTCATATATTACTTAGCAAAACTTTTAATTTTATAGTTATTCAAATTATCAGTAACATTGTAAATTACTGCCCCTTTATAGTCTGATTTGTAGAAACTATTATTCTGAACATTGTAATAAATTGCTGTTGTTTTACCCGTCATATCAATCATTTTAACCGTGGCATTTCCGGTTAAACCTGTGATTGTAAAACCACCTTTCAGCGAATTTAATTTGATAGCTGTATTGTTTGTTTCGGACATTATTGTACTAACATCGGGAACTGTAACAATTTTAAAGCGGTCGG
>CAYXQZ010000042.1:13636-21200 GCA_964466415.1 uncultured Paludibacter sp. | reverse complement strand
TAAATTTTATTACTTGGAACGTTAATCCTGAGCTTTTTAGCTTAGGTCCATTTCATGTACGTTGGTATGGATTAACATGGGCATTGGGTATTTGGATTACTTTAATGATTACTCAACGTATTTTTAAAAATGAAAAATTGCCCGAAGCATGGTTGGATAAATTGTTTATGTATACCGTAATAGGAACAATTGTTGGAGCACGACTGGGGCATTGTCTCTTTTATGGTTGGGACCATTATTCGGCTAATCCTATCGAAATACTTTATATTTGGCAAGGAGGCTTAGCAAGTCATGGTGGAGCTATTGGCATTGCAGTTGCTATATTTTTGTATAATAAAAATGTATCCAAAAAAGGATATATTTGGGTGTTGGATAGGTTGTTGGTTGGAGTTACGCTTTGTGCTGCATCTATTCGTTTTGGCAATTTGATGAACTCCGAAATTTATGGAACAGCAACAACCTTACCTTGGGGATTTAATTTCCCAGTTGATAGTCAGTGGGATGGTGCTGCTCATCACCCAACTCAAATCTACGAAATGTTGGCTTATATATCGGTTTTCGTTCTTACATCGTGGCTTTATTGGAAAAAAGATGCCAACAAAATCCCTGGTTTAATCACTGGAGTTTTTTTAGTTGGTATGTTTGGTGCTCGTTTTCTTTTGGAGTTTATCAAGTTAGATCAAGAAGCTTTTGAATCGGGAATGTTACTCAATATGGGTCAAATTCTAAGTATTCCGTTTATGGCTTGGGGTGTATGGTTGCTAATTAATACACGAAAAACAGTAAAAGCATAGGACTATTTTAAATTGAAAGCTTATTTAATTGGGAATAATTGCTAAAGTTGCTTCTTTTAATTTTATGCAATGATCACTAAATCAATTGTTTGTAATTTATTGAAAAAGAAAATTATAAAAAGTACAATAATTGCTTGTCAATTCAAATAAAAACACTACTTTTGCAGTCACAAAATATCGCGGAGTGGAGCAGTGGTAGCTCGTTGGGCTCATAACCCAAAGGTCGTTCGTTCGAGTCGGGCCTCCGCAACTTAAAAAAAGCTGTTTCAGATCACTGAAACAGCTTTTTTATTGGGTTTGCGTTAGTTTGTATCCAAGCTCTTTGATTATGGTGCCAAACGCACCATTTCCCATTTCTCATTATCAGTTATTTTGTAAAAAAGTCTATCGTGCAACCTGTTAGGCCTACCTTGCCAAAACTCAAAGGTGATAGGTTTAATAATATATCCGCCCCATTGATTTGGTTTAGGTACATTTTCACCAAATTGTTTTTTTATTGCCTCAAAACGCATTTCTAGAAACTCTTTATTCTCAATAATCCTGCTTTGAGGCGATGCATAAGCGCCAATGCGACTATCAAGCGGTCGAGAGTTGAAATAATTAACCGATACCGCTTCAGGTACTTTTTCAACTGTTCCAGTTATGCGTACTTGCCGCTCTAATGTTTCCCAAAAAAATAATACTGCAATCCGATTATTTGTAGTTATTTGTTGCGCTTTATTACTTTCGTAATTGCTGAAAAATACCAATCCTTTCTCGTCGAATTCTTTTAATAGCACTACTCGTGAGTGAGGTTGGAGATTTTCGTCGACAGTTGAAATTACCATCGCAGTTGGTTCAGTTTCGGTACTTGTCAGTGCATCATTAAGCCATTTTTCAAACTGAATGAATGCCGAGTTGTCTGCTTCACTTTCGTTTAACGAAGCTATTTCGTATTGTTTTCGTATTTCGCGTAACATGGAATTTATTTTGATTTAAAATTCTAACAATTCATTTCTTTAAATAGTTTAGATATGTGATATTTCTACTGATTTTTAAATGGATAATATGTTAATATTGCGATAAAAATTACAAGTTGATACTTAGGCTGTTTTCGTTCATTTTGTTGATATCTTTTTCTGTTTTTAAGTCTGTTTTTCGTAGTTTTAAAGTAACTTTGTCGCCCATATAATCAACTAATTTCCTCCCCACGAAAAATGAAAGATATGTTGCAGAACCGACACATTGGTGTTTCGGAGAATGAAGAGGCACTTATGCTCCAAAAACTAGGCATTTCCACGCTCGAAGAACTGATTTATCAAACTATTCCTTCGGATATTCGTTTGCAATCAAGTTTAGAACTTCCTGAACCGATGACAGAATTGCAATATGCCAAACATATAGCTAGTTTGGGTTCTAAAAACAAACTTTTTACATCGTATATTGGTCAGGGTTGGTACAATACAGTTTTGCCAGCAGTAATTCAACGCAATATTTTCGAAAATCCATCGTGGTATACTTCTTACACTCCTTATCAGGCCGAAATTTCGCAAGGTAGACTCGAAGCATTGCTCAATTTTCAAACTGCAGTTTGCGATTTTACTGGAATGACATTAGCCAATGCATCACTCTTGGACGAAGCAACTGCGGCTGCCGAAGCCATGACCATGATGTACAACCTTCGCAGTAGAGATCAGGTTAAAGCGGGCGTATGCAAATTGTTTGTTGATGAAAATATATTTCCACAAACCTTAGCCGTTCTAAAAACACGTGCCAAAGTACAAGGAATTAAATTGGAAATTGGAAATTGGGAAATTGCAAAAATTGACACAACTTATTTTGGTGTTTTGGTTCAATACCCGAATGCAAATGGCAATGTTGAAGATTATAGTAGTTTTGCTACTACTGCTCATGCTTCAAATTGTAAAGTGGCTGTTGCTGCAGATATTTTGAGTTTGGTATTGCTTACACCTCCGGGCGAGTGGGGTGCCGATATTGTTTTTGGCTCTACACAACGTTGGGGAATTCCGATGAATTATGGTGGGCCAGCAGCAGCGTTTTTTGCAACACGCGAAGAATTTAAACGCGATATGCCCGGACGAATTATTGGAATTAGCAAGGATGTAAATGGTAAACGCGCGTTGCGAATGGCGCTTCAAACACGCGAACAACATATTAAACGCGAAAAAGCAACATCGAATATTTGTACTGCACAAGCGTTATTAGCCACAATGGCAGGTATGTACACCGTTTATCATGGAGCTAAAGGCATTAAAACCATTGCTGAACGGATTCATGCATGCGCCACATATATAAACGAAATTTTACCAGTATATGGTTATACGCAGGAAAATGAGAATTTTTTCGATACCCTCAAAATTTCATTGCCGGAGGATATTACTATCAAACAATTACGTGCTACTGCTGAGCAATTTGAAGTGAATTTCCGTTATTTCGAATCGGGTGAATTTGGTATAAGTTTCGACGAAACTACGGATGTTGATGCATTGAATACCTTGATTGAAGTACTTGCTACAGCAGCCAATAATGCGCCTGTTTTTGTGGAAGAAGAGGAATTGGAAGATTTAAAATCCTTTGATGAATCATTCGAACGTAGTTCTGAATATTTAACCAACGAAGTTTTCAGTAGTTACCATAGCGAAACTGAAATGATGCGTTATATCAAAAAGTTAGAACGACGTGATATTTCGTTAACTCACTCTATGATTTCGTTAGGTTCATGTACAATGAAGCTCAATGCTGCTTCGGAAATGCTGCCATTGAGTCGCCCCGAATGGAATAGTATTCACCCACTTACACCAAAAGAACAAACGCAAGGTTATAACCAATTAATTGCCGAATTAGAAGAATATTTATCCGTAATCACTGGTTTTGCAGCTTGTAGTTTGCAACCCAACTCAGGTGCAGCTGGCGAGTTTGCCGGACTTATGGCAATAAAAAGTTATCAGGAATCAATAGGACAAGCAAACCGCAGTATTGTGTTGATTCCAGCATCGGCTCACGGTACAAATCCTGCTTCGGCTGCGCAAGCTGGTATGGATATAGTAGTGGTGAAGTGCGACGAAAATGGTAATACTGATATTGCCGATTGGAAAGAAAAGGCCGAAACTAACAAAGATAATTTGTTGGGCTGTATGATTACCTATCCGTCGACTCATGGTATTTTCGAATCGACCATAAAAGAAATGTGTGATGTAATTCACGCTTGTGGAGGTAAAGTATATATGGATGGTGCCAATATGAATGCACAGGTTGGTTTAACTAATCCTGGAACTATTGGAGCAGATGTTTGCCATTTGAATTTACACAAGACTTTTGCCATTCCTCATGGCGGTGGTGGTCCAGGTGTTGGTCCAATTTGTGTAACCGAAGCGTTAAAACCATTTTTGCCAAGTACCAATTTTGGTAAAAATACGGTGGCAGGAGCTCCTTACGGAAGTGCTGGCGTATTGCCAATTACTTATGGTTATATCCGCATGTTGGGCGAAGAAGGCTTAACTGCTTCAACAAAATATGCCATTTTAAATGCTAATTATTTGGCTGCATTGCTCAACGAATCGTACGGAGCGCTTTACAAAGGCGAAAACGGTAGGGTAGGGCATGAGTTGATATTGGAATGTCGTAATTTTAAAGCAAGTTCAGGTGTTACTGAATCGGATATTGCTAAACGATTGATGGATTATGGTTTTCATGCGCCAACCTTGTCGTTTCCTGTACACGGAACGCTTATGATTGAACCAACCGAAAGTGAATCGAAAGCTGAATTGGATCGTTTTGCGCAAGCCATGTTGCAAATTTATGCCGAAATTAAAGCTATTGAAAATGGCGAAGCGGACAAAACTGACAATGTGTTGCTGAATGCACCACATCCCGAATATGCTATTGTCGACGATAATTGGAATCATGCTTATACACGAAAACAAGCAGCTTATCCTACCGATTGGGTAGCCGAAAATAAATTTTGGGTAAATGTAGCGCGCGTTGATAATGCTTTTGGTGATCGGAATTTGATGTGTACTTGTAGACCTACAAGCGATTGGGAGTAAATAATAAAAGTGTTTTATGAAGAAAGTTCTCATTATTACGTATTACTGGATTCCGAGTGGTGGTGCAGGTGTGCAACGCTGGGTGAAATTCACCAAGTATTTACGTAATTTTGGTTGGGAACCTGTAATTTACACACCCTCAAACCCAGAATATCCTTCGGAGGATTTATCCTTTGCAAAAGATATTCCAGCTGACATAACTGTTCTGAAAAAACCAATTTGGGAGCCATATAATATTTACCGCAATTTATTTGGTAAAAAAGGCGAAAAGATAAATGCTGGTTTTATATCGGAAAATAAAAAAGCCGGTTGGAAAGAAAAGCTTTCAATTTGGATACGTGGGAATTTCCTGATTCCTGATCCTCGCTGTTTCTGGATACGTCCTTCGGTAAAATTTATTTCCAATTATCTTATTGAAAATAATATAGATACTATTATTACTACTGGCCCACCACACTCCATGCATTTAATTGGCTTAGGTTTAAAAAAGCGTATGCCAACTCTGAAATGGATTGCCGATTTTCGCGATCCATGGACAAATATTGATTTTTATGCCGATTTAAATCTTACATTTATTGCTGATAAACTGCATCATGCTTTGGAGCGTAAGGTTATTCAATGTGCTGATGCTGTGTTAGTTGTTTCGAATGGCATGAAGGCCGAATTTGAACATTTAAATCCAAAACGCTTAGAAGTTATTACCAACGGATACGACAATGACGATACGCTTACTGAGCACGTTAAACTTGACCAGAAATTTTCGTTGTCACATATTGGTACCTTAAATGCTGCTCGAAATCCAAAAATTCTTTGGAAAGTACTAGCTGAACTATGTCATGAAAATGAGCAATTTAAAGCCGATTTAATTATTCGGTTGGTTGGTAAAACCGACTTCTCGGTTTTCGAAGAAATTGAAAAAAATGGATTGATTGATCTGGTTGATAAAATTGCCTATTTATCACACGCTGAAGCTATTCAAATGCAAAAGCAATCGCAGGTTTTGTTGCTTTTAATAAATAACTCCAACAATGCCAAAGGAATCCTTACTGGTAAATTTTTCGAATATTTGGCTGCAAAACGTCCAGTTTTAGCAGTAGGACCCACGGATGGCGATGTGGCTGATGTTCTAAACCAGTCACAAGCAGGATTTATGGTCGATTTTGACGATTTTGCAGCCACTAAGCAAGCAATCTTGACTTATTATCAAAAATTCCAAAAATCTGCTTTAATAGTAAATTCAACTTCCATCGAAAAATACTCCCGAAAAGAATTAACTGGTCAATTAGTAAAAGTATTGGACAGCGAATAATTTTTTTAATTCAAATTTTCAAATTCCTTTTTCGCTTAAATAACGTTCTGCTTCAATAGCTGCTTGACAACCACTACCAGCTGCTGTAATGGCTTGTCGGTAATGTGGGTCAGCTACATCTCCCGAAGCAAATACTCCTGGTATATTGGTGCGCGGAGTGCCCGGAATGGTTTTGATATAACCTACTTCGTCGGTTTCAATCCATGGTTTAAATACATCCGAATTGGGTTTGTGACCAATAGCTAGAAAGAAACCATCAATTTCGATATGAACTTGTGTTTCGTCGGCTTCGCCACGGCGTTTTACCAAATTAGCACCTTGCACCACCATTTCGCCTGTTAGACCAAGTGTTTCATGCTCAAAAAGTACTTCAATTTTTGGATTAGCCAATACACGTTCCTGCATAATTTTTGATGCACGAAGGAAAGGTTTGCGCACAATCAAGAAAACTTTATCGGCCAAACCTGCGAGGTAAGTTGCTTCTTCACAAGCAGTATCACCACCACCAACTACAGCCACTTTACGTTTACGGTAGAAAAATCCATCACAAGTAGCACAAGCCGAAACTCCTGAACCAGCATATTTATTTTCATCCGCTAAGCCAAGGTATTTAGCTGTAGCGCCAGTCGATATGATAAGCGTATCTGCTTCAATTGTTTTTTCGCCATCAATAGTTACTTTGTAGGGAGCAACCGAAAGGTCGGTAGCTGTAACATATCCGAAACGGATATCGGCTCCAAAACGTTGAGCTTGTTTTTTTAAGTCTTCCATCAATTCGGGACCTGTAATACCTTCGGGGTAACCAGGAAAATTTTCAACCTCATTGGTTGTAGTTAATTGTCCTCCGGGCTGCATGCCTTCGTACAATACAGGTGAAAGATTAGCTCTCGAAGCATAAATAGCGGCTGTGTAACCTGCTGGGCCTGATCCTATTATCAAGCAACGTACCTTTTCTGTCATTATCGTAAATCGTTTATTGTTACTCCTTTAAATTTTGTTTTGTTAAACACAAAAATGTCGTCAGTTATTTTATTAATGTGTTGATATTTAGTAAGATTCAATGTTGTTATTGAGCCTTTTTTATCAATCAGCTTTATTAATACTAAATAATTATTCGTTTTATTTATTTGAACTTCAACTTTTAAAAATTCTTCTTTTTTATTTTTTGGAATTAAATCGATAATGTGATTTTGAGTTGATTTTAGTTTGCTCAATTTCACTGTCGATTTAGCTTTAAACCCCGAAAGAATAGCCATAGGATTAATCGTTGCCAATTCCTCTTGGTTGGGTTCAGTAATCGAAACTTCATTATCGCTTAACGAATAAGCCCATTGAGTTTTACCATCAAACCAAACCTTTGTTTCGTTCATTTCAAGCACGAATTTACTAGCTTTCATAATAAATGTTCCTGAAAT
>CAYXQZ010000042.1:6435-13536 GCA_964466415.1 uncultured Paludibacter sp. | reverse complement strand
TTTCGTTCATTTCAAGCACGAATTTACTAGCTTTCATAATAAATGTTCCTGAAATTGGCTGCGAATTTACGGCATTTTTTTCGGTTACCGAAAGCTGAAAGTTAGTTTTGATAGCAGTTGTTTTGACTGAAGTTAAAAGTTTGTTTATAACTTTCTCAGCATCAGTATTATTCTGGGCAGTTAAACCAATTATCGAAAAAATTAATAGAGTTATTGAAAGTCTTAATTTTATTGACTTCGTTTTTAAATAACCACAAAGGAAACAGAGATTAGACACAAAGTTCACAGAAAAATATTTATAAAGTTCCATTTATAATTCTCTTTATACCAGATTTTAATAAAACAACATTGAAGTTGATTAATAAGCCAAGTTTATAATTTCCTAATTTTAAATATGTTAGAGTTTGAGCTAAATGAACATCATTTAAAGACTCAACACTTTTTATTTCAATAACAACCTTATTTTCAACTAAAATATCAATTCGATAACCACAATCTAATTTTACTTCCTCAAAAATTAAAGGTATTGCTTTTTCTTTTACTGCATTAAGTCCCTCATTCCTAAGTTTGTAAAATAAACATTCGTGATATGCACTTTCCAAAAGTCCAGGGCCAAGAGCTTTGTGTACTTCTATTGCGCAAGCAATAATCTTATATGAAATTTCATTCTCAGTCATTTTTATACTTTGTGAAAAGCTTTGCGTTCTTTGTGGTTAAAGTATTAGAGTTGTTTCAAAATCATTTCCAAGTGATAATCGTCCATTACAAGTACCTGACGAGCCTTGCTGCCTTCGAATGGTCCAATAATACCAGCTACTTCCAACTGGTCAACAATACGTCCTGCTCGGTTGTAACCAATGGAGAATTTGCGTTGAATAAGCGATGTGGATCCTTGCTGACTAGCCACAATAAGTCGGGCTGCTTCTTCAAATAATGGGTCGCGCTTACTCATATCAACTGAACTCATATCAATTCCTTCGCCTTCGGGATTAATATATTCGGGCAGATAAAATGCTGTTGGATAACTTTGTTGATCGCTAATGTGATGTACTACACTTTCAACTTCAGGAGTGTCCACAAAGGCACATTGCACACGTATCAAATCGTTTCCTTGTGAGAAAAGCATATCTCCTCGTCCTACCAACTGATTGGCTCCTGGTGCATCCAAAATAGTACGTGAGTCAATCATTGACGATACACGGAATGCAACACGCGCTGGGAAATTGGCTTTAATTACACCAGTAATGATATTTACCGATGGGCGCTGTGTGGCAATAATCATGTGAATTCCAACGGCACGTGCAAGCTGTGCAATACGAGCAATAGGCATTTCAACTTCTTTTCCTGCTGTCATTATCAGGTCGCCAAACTCATCAACTATAACTACTATATAGGGTAAAAAGCGATGGCCTTTTTCGGGATTTAAATTGCGGTTAAAGAATTTCTCGTTGTATTCCTTAATATTTCGAACATGCGCTTTTTTGAGTAAATCGTAGCGTTCGTCCATTTCTTTACAAAGCGAGTTTAATGTTTCCACCACTTTGCTTGTGTCAGTTATAATAGCATCTTCGCCATCGGGCAATTTGGCCAAGAAATGCTTCTCTATATCGCCATAAATATTGAATTCAACCTTTTTAGGGTCAACCAAAACCAATTTTAATTGCGAAGGATGTTTTTTGTATAACAGCGAAGTAATAATGGCATTTAATCCAACCGATTTACCTTGGCCAGTAGCACCAGCCACCAATAAGTGAGGCATTTTGGCTAAATCCACCATAAATATTTCATTGGTAATGGTTCGTCCAAATGCCACTGGAAGTTCAAATTTCGATTCTTGAAACTTTTTAGAGGCTATAACTGAATGCATCGAAACTACTTGTGGATCGGCATTAGGAACTTCGATACCTATGGTTCCTTTTCCTGGAATTGGTGCAATAATACGTATACCTGTTGCAGCCAAACTGAGCATAATATCGTATTCGAGGTTTCGGATTTTCGAAATACGAACACCTGCTTTGGGGACAATTTCGTAAAGTGTAATAGTGGGGCCAACAGTAGCCTTGATAGTTTCAATTTCGATGCCAAAATTCTGAAGAATAGTTATAATCTTATTTTTATTGGCATTTTGCTCTACCATGTCAATTTGGGTATCGTTATCTGTACCATACACTTTTAATAAATCAAGTGTAGGAGCCTGATAATGTGATAAATCCAGCGTAGGGTCGTATTTTCCTAATTTGGTTATATTGTAAAACGGATCATCATTTTCTTCGCTTGTACTAGCATTTTCAACTAAGTCAATTGGTGTGTTTTCTTCGGGTTGCTCGGCCGATTCAATTTCGAAAGGAACATCTACAATTTCAATATCTTGCTCTTCGGGTTCTTCGAGTTCAATATCCTTACTGTCAATTACTATACTGTCTTCCTCAGCGGCTTTTACAACCCAGTCTTCTGGAATTATTTCGGTTCCAACTGCTACTGTTGGTTCAAATTCATCGTCGTTTTCATATTCCAACTCACTGTTTTCTTGATTTAAATCCGAATTCTGAATTTCGTTTTTATCTTTCTTTGAAAAAAGTCGTTTCAGAAATGGAAGAGTAGCTTTTGATGCAATTACACTGTAAAAAAGAAAAATACCACTTAACGACATGATGGTGCCAGGCAAACCGATATACGAGTTTATCCAAGTACTAACTAATTCGCCATGCAGCCCACCTGGTGCAAAAAATATCCACCCTTTTACAAACGGATTTACTGCCAATGCCAAAACAATTGAAAGCCAAATAAGCCAAAATGAAGCGTGAAAAAAAGCGGCTATAAACGACATTGATTTAACTTTCAGTAATTTAAGACCAATTATTAATCCTAAAAACAAGATGGCAAAAGATGAAACACCAAACCATTTGTGAATCATAGTTTCGGCAACAAAAGCCCCGGTTACCGAAGTCCAATTCTGAATGTCGGTGCGCAATTTCATTATTTCGGCATAAGGCAAATCCATTTTGCTTTGATCGGCTGCGCCCGTAAAAAAGTAGGAAACAAAAGCCAACGAAAAATACAAAACGGCAAGAATTACGAATATACCAGCCACAAAACGGGTGCGTTCGTCGGTGAAAAAGCTTACCAAATTCGACCAAAAACTTACACTAGGTTCATTAGTAGGCTTATTACTCGTTTTATTTTCAGGTCGATTCGTGCTTCTGAACTCCTGCTTAGTTTCAGGTTTCTGACTTGGTTTTATTGGTTTTCGGGGTGCCATAGATTATATTTTTTACAAGATGCAAACTTACACAAAAAAAATGATTTATCGGTCGTTCAAATTTCACTTATTCTTGGATGAATCAAATTTTTATTATAAAATATTTAAACCTCATTTGGTGTGGAAATTATAAATTTATTTCAACTAAACATTTTTTTGATTATTGTGTTATAGTTAAGTAATTTAAATTTAAAAATAATAGAATGTGTCTGATACTTAGTTCTAAGTGTTTCTATTTGTAAATTTTACGTATAAATATTCAATTTAGTAATCAGTAAATATTGTCGTTTATGAAAAAACAATTAAAATCAGTTGCTTTGGCATTAGGAATTTTTTGTTCGCTTTTTGTTGCTAATGCACAGCAAGTTAACAATTTGTATTTCATCGAAAATGCTCCCGTTCGTCACTATTTAAACCCAGCTTTACAGCCTTTAAGTGGGTTTTATTTAGGTTTTCCGGCTATAGGTTATACTCAATTTGGTTTGGGGAATAATTCTATCACAGCTAGCTCGTTTGATAGTTCCATACCATTGAGTACTCGCCTCGATGCTATTAAGCCTACTACTTTGCTCAATTTTGATATGCAAACTAATATCCTTAATTTTGGATTTAGAGCTAAAAAATCGTATATCACTTTTGGTCTATCGGTAAAGGCTAATACCTATTTTGGTTTACCCAAGGAAATGTTTAATATGGCTGTAAATCCGCTTTCGGACGATATAGCGGGCGTTTCGGTTTTAAAAAACAAAACATACGATTTAAAGGATTTAAGTTTAGGTGTAACTTCGTATGCTGAATTGGCATTTGGATATGCTAAAAATATTGACGAAAAATGGTCGTATGGTTTTAAATTAAAATACTTACATGGTTTGGCTGCTGCTAAAGCCGGTTTTACCAATTTTTCACTAACTACCTCGCCACGTACATTGACAACCAATATTAATGGTATAGCTAATTATGCGTATCCGGATATTACTTCAGGTACTATATCTTCGTACGTTAAACCTTCGGGTACAGGCGTTGCAGTTGATTTAGGTGTTACTTATAAACCCTTAGAGTTTTTAACCTTGGGAGCTGCCGTAACCGATTTAGGTAAAATTACATGGAAGTCGAATGCTAATAACAGGGCATTTTCATCAAATTATACATTTACAAATATTGGATCAACCGGAACAACCGACGTTATTAAAGGTATAAATACAACAGTGTTACTGGATTCTGCTTTAAGTAATATATCGGATATCTATTCGCTTCCGGCTGGAACAACAAATGCCTTCTCGACCAATACCAATGCAAAATTAAATGTAAGTGCCGAAGTAGATGTTTTAAAAAAATACATTAGTCTAGGACTTTTATCAACTACATTATTTCACGATAATAAATCGATTTATCAGGATATTACCACTTCGTTAAACTTACGTCCTATGAATTGGTTCAATATAGCTTTGTCCTACTCATTACTTAACGGACGTGGCAGTAATATTGGTGCTGGTTTAGGATTTCGTTTGGGTATGTTAAACGCCTTTGTATCGGCCGATTATGTGCCTGTTAATTGGAAAACTTACGATCCTGCATTATCGATTGATTTAACTCAATTGTCGAGTTCGCTAGGAGTAATGCAAATAAAATCATTACCATATAAAACCGACAGGGTAAATCTTGCTCTAGGATTCAATATTGTATTTGGTAATAAACAAGACAGCGACAAAGACCGAGTTAGTAACCGCCGCGATAAATGCCCCGATACGCCTCATGGTGTAATTGTGGATAAAAAAGGCTGTCCGCTCGATACCGATGGCGACAAAGTGCCTGATTACTTGGATAAATGCCCTGATACTCCAAAAGCAGCTTATAGCACCATTGATGCCGATGGCTGCCCAATTGATACCGATGGTGATGGTGTGTACGATTATTTGGATAAATGCCCTGAAACAGTTCCAGCTGCTTACGGTAAAGTGGACGAAAATGGCTGTCCGAAAGATTCAGATAAAGATGGTATTGCTGACTACTTAGATAAATGTGCTGATACACCTGCAGGCGTTACAGTCGATTCGTTGGGTTGTCCGCTCGATACCGATGGCGATAATGTAGCTGATTATTTAGATAAATGTCCTGAAACTCCAATAGCTGCTCGCGGTTTGGTCGATTCGGTTGGTTGCCCTATTGATACCGACTTGGATGGTGTGTACGATTATTTGGATCTTTGTCCGAATACTATACTCGAAGCACGCGCTAAGGTTGATAAAAATGGTTGTCCAATGGATACGGACCAAGATGGTGTGGCCGATTACTTGGATAAATGCCCTGATACCCCGCTCGAAGCCAAAGGCACAGTTGATGCAAACGGTTGTCCACGCGATACCGATGGCGATGGTGTACTCGATTATCTCGATAATTGTCCACGATTGGCAGGTGTAGTATCCAATAAAGGTTGCCCCGAAATTAAGAAAGAAGTGCGTCAGCTATTCCAAAAAGCATTACAAGGCATACAATTCGAAACAGCTAAATGGATTATTAAACCAGTATCATTCAAAATTCTGGATGATGTAGCCAAAGTATTGAGCGAAAACACAAGTTATTTGGTAGAAATACAAGGACATACCGATAATGTAGGTAAAAAAGTAGCTAACCAAACACTTTCCGAAAACAGAGCAAAAGCCGTTAGAGAATACCTGATTAAGAAAGGAATAGCTGAAACCAGAATGACTTCGAATGGCTATGGCGATACCAAACCAGTACTTCCAAACACTACAGCAGCTAACAAAGCTAAAAACCGTAGGGTAGAGTTTGTAGTAAGTTTCGAAGAAGTAAAAATTGTAACGGAGGAATAGTTTATTCAAATATTGCAGAGTGACTTGTAACAACAAGTTATTCTGCAATGTTAAATAAAATTAAAATAATGGCTTGTTAGCCGTTTTTACAAACAAAATGAAATAATGGATTGTTTGAAATTTTAAAATCGTTACATTTGCAGTGTTATAATATGTAAATTGTAAATCGACTAGTTAAATTAAAACATGATTGACCCTCTGCACATTGGCAGCTTTACACAAATAAAAAAGAATTAATAACAAAAATAAAAAAACAAAGTCTTATGAAAACAATTAAAAACTTATTTTTCTCAATGGCTACAATGGTAGCATTATCAGTTAGTTTTACATCGTGCGATGCCATTACAGACGCATTATCAAAAGAAGTAGAAGTAGAAGCTCCTGCAATTGAATTTAATATTGGCGGAGCTACAGCAGCACCAATGCAAAAAGTAAAATTAGCCAATGGTGAAACAAAACTTGAATATGTATGGCTTGATAGAACTGTAAATATTAAATCTGAATTAGAAACAGAATTAGCTAAAAATAATTTAACTATTGACAAAGTAAAAACGCTTATAGCTACAAAATCAAAACTTGATTTTGTGAATGAAATTACCAGTGAATTACAATTAGGAACAGTGCATTTGTATATTGATGATGATTTAGTTGCTTATACTGATCCTATAATTCTTAAAGCTTTTAATTCGTCTGCACAATTATATCAATCTTTTGGTATGACTTATGATATACCTTTTGATATTTTTGGAACTATTGCAAAAGGTTCAATGAAAGTAAAAATTACAAGCGATAAACCAGCACCTTCAAAACTTCTTCAGGTAAAATTATTAAATACTTATAAAAGTAAAATTAGTTTACTTTAGTAGCTAGCTAAACTGTAGCTGGAAAAACTAATATCCACTACATTCTTATTAAAACAGGGCTTATCCACAAAGGTAAGCCCTTTTTTATTGTTGTTTCATAAATTTTCTATATATTTGCTTTTTATTTCAACAATCTAAATTTTAGAGC
>CAYXQZ010000042.1:0-6335 GCA_964466415.1 uncultured Paludibacter sp. | reverse complement strand
TTTCATAAATTTTCTATATATTTGCTTTTTATTTCAACAATCTAAATTTTAGAGCAAAATGGCACGTTTAAAACTACATTATAAAGTTATTGTTACAATCATTTTTACGGCGGTATTAGCATCATGTACTACCCTTATCGATTGGGATAATCAAATTGATACATTAATAAATGGTCAATCATACGTAATACCAATTGGCGAGAGTACAATTACACTCAACGATATATTGCAACAATTTGATACACTTGAATTTATTGATGCTGACGACAATTCAATATTTGTGAAATTTAACGATACAATAACGTGGAGTTTTAGAGATATTATTGATCTTGATAATCTGGTATCCATAAATGAGACGTATTCAGTTCCTGCAGGTGTTATACCAGCTAATCAAACTGTGTCGGCTCCCGATTTTAATCATGTGGTCAATCTCGATTTCAATTCTGTAGTGGCAGGTCAGCAAATTGTAACTACCGAAATGAATAGCGCAAAAATTGAGATTAAAGTCTCAACCCAAAATCTAAATGTAGATCCAGCCAATATTCGGGTTACTACTTTATTTCAATCGAACGAGTTGGTTTTTGCGCCAGGTGGCGATGCTTCAAAAGGGGCTGGTTCAAGTATTGTTTTTAAGCCTACCGTGTTCAATGCTACTGAGGTAGTCACACTTAATCCTTTTACACTTTTTACACCAAACAATTTGTCGTCGCTTAATATTACTGTACGTGTAGAGGTTATTGCGGGTAATACCCCAATTGTTACCTTACCTACATCAAAAGTTTTGATAACTTATCGTCTTTTCGACTTGGATACAAAGGTATATTACGGTAAGATAAAACCTGTAATTGCTAACGAAGAGCAAGGTAAAGTTGTGGAAATGTCTCATTATATTATGCAATTACCATCTAGAGGTGTTTTTAAAATTGCCGAACCTATCATTAAGTTTGATTTGTATAATAATTCGGGAGTTAAAATAAATTTGGCACTCGATTCTATCAAAGCATATAAGTCCGATGACCCTGCATTTACGCCTATTTACGCCTTGTTTAATGGACAAAAATCCACTTCGAAAATTATTGATAGAATTCCAACTTTTGGTGGAGTGCCAGTTAAATCCACTTTTATTCTTGATCACACCTTGGCCAATGGCGATATTTCTCATTTTTTCGATCGTTTTCCTTTGCCCGACCGACTTTTTTATAAATTCAAAATTACAAATGCCCGTGTTGATACAGATCCTTTGGATTTTGCAACATCTGATGCTAATTTAACTGCACATATCGATGTAAAGATACCTCTTAAACTAAATGCAGGTAGTAATTTCGAATTTAGAGATACTTTAGAAAATATTGATTTAGGAAGTTTGATTGATGTCAATATTATTGATCAAATGCAGCTTATACTTAAAGTTACTAATAATTTACCTTTGAAAGGAAAGCTCAGTTTAAGCTTTTTGGATGCTGCTATGCAACCAATTTCAGGACTGAAACTATTGGCCGATTCCTTAATAACAGCACCTCAAATTGACAATAATGGTTTAGTTATTCCAAATACAAGTGCTGTTTCTGATTTGAAAATTACTATTGCTGAATCGCAACTGGATAAACTCAAGTTGACAAAAAGCATTTCGTTTAAAATAAAAGTTGAAAGCGATGAAAATAGGAAAATTACCTTGCAAAAGGAAAATTACATTAAACTTAAATTAGGTAAATATTCAAAAGGAGAGTAAGTTTGCAGGGTTTTGTAGTTTTGTTATTGAGCTTTTATGTTTTAAAATTATTACGATGAGATTGAAGAAGTTTTTTATATGTTTTATATTGGGTTTACTGTTTTTGCAACCCTCCAAGGCACAGCAAGTTAATACCTTGTATTTTCTTGATAATGTGCCAATTCGTCATAGCTTCAATCCTGCTATTCAGCCTCTTAGTGGGTTTTATTTAAGTTTGCCTGTAGTAGGTAATACACAGCTTCATGTGGGAAATAATTCGCTAACAGTTAGTTCATTAGCATTGCCAAAATTTGATTTGCTTAATACAATTAAACCCACAACTTTATTGAATGTTGATGCCGACATTAATTTACTTGGTTTTGGTTTTAGAACCAAAAGTTCTTATTGGAATTTCAGCTCAACTTTAAAATCATCCGTTCGTATTGGTATTCCCAAGGATATGATTGAAATGGGCTTAATTGGAAATGTTCGATTTAATCCTGATGGCACTCCAATACTTGTAAATAATTTATATGATTTTACATCGTTAAGTGTAAATGCTAATTCATATATCGAAGCTGCTTTGGGTTATTCAAAACAATTAAACGAAAAATGGTATGTTGGCTTAAAGCTTAAGTATTTATATGGTTTGGGTGCTGCCAATCTAGGTTTTGATAATTTTAAATATACTTCGGGTATTGATAAGTGGACTTTGAATACGGAAGCTAAGCTTAATTATGCATACCCTGATATTCAAACAGGCGGTTTAACTAGTTTAATGAAACCATCAGGTACAGGAATTGGCGTTGATCTTGGTATCGAATTTAAACCTACCGAAAATTTGCGAATTGGGGCTGCTGTAACTGATTTGGGAAGTATTAATTGGAAAACTAATCCTACAAATAACTCTTTAGGAGTGCATTACACTTTGTCGCGTATTACAGGATTTACTATCGATGAGCTTATTGATGGAATTAATTCGAATACAATTACCGATAATTTATTGGTCGATTTTCTTGATTCAGTCCGAATTGACCCTGCTACAAATAATGCTTTTAAAACCTCGCTTAGTCCAAAAATAAATATTAGTGGAGAATATGGATTTTTAAATAATGCATTAAGCATTGGGTTGCTTTCGTCCACAATGATTTATAATAAAAATTTATATTCGAATTTAACAACCTCATTCAATGTAAAACCGGTTAACTGGTTCAACTTATCATTGTCATATTCATTATTAAATGGGCGTGGAAGTAATTTAGGTGCAGGATTAGGATTTAGATTGGGCATGATTAATTTGTTTGCAACAGCTGATTACATACCATTTAATTATGCGCCACTTAAAACACCTTATAGTGTCGACCTTTCGAGTATACCAGTTGTTGGTACTGCTCTCGGAACAAAAACAATAAGCAATGTGCCATACAAAACCGAACGTTTAAATTTTGCCATTGGCTTTAACATTGTATTTGGCAATAAAATAGATGCAGATAATGATGGAATTAGTAATCGCAGAGATAAATGTCCGGATACGCCACATGGAGTAATTGTAGATAAAAAAGGTTGTCCGCTCGATACCGATGGTGATAAAGTACCTGATTATTACGATAAATGCCCAGATACACCTAAAGAAGCTTACAGTACGATTGATGCTGATGGCTGTCCGCTCGATACCGATGGCGATGGTGTGTTCGATTATTTAGATAAATGCCCCGATACGCCTTATCAGGCATACAAAACGGTCGATAAAAATGGTTGTCCTAAAGATACGGATATGGATGGCGTGCCTGACTATTTGGACAAATGTCCAAAAACGCCTGCCGATGAGCGCAGTATGGTCGATACAACTGGTTGTACCATTAAAGTTGTAGCCCCAGTGGTTGAGCAACCTAAAGTAGAAGAAGTGCCTGTTGTTACGCCTGTGGTTGTACCTACACCTGTTGTTGATAAGGATACTGATGGTGATGGTATTGTAGATCGTTTGGATAGATGTCCACAATTGGCTGGTGTGGCTTCGAATGGTGGTTGTCCGGAAATTAAAAAAGAAGTACGTGTAGTATTCCAAAAAGCAATTCAAGGAATTCAATTCGAAACAGCTAAATATATAATAAAACCTTTGTCGTTTGTAATTTTGGATCATGTAGCCAAAGTATTAGCCGAAAATCCTAATTATAGAGTTGAAGTGCAAGGTCATACCGATACCGAAGGTAAGCCTGAGACAAATTTAACTTTGTCGAGAAATAGGGCTAATGCTGTACGTGACTATTTGATAACTAAAGGAATTGATGCAAATAGATTAACTGCCAATGGTTATGGTCAGAACCGACCTGTGGCACCAAATACTACAATTGAAGGCAAGGCTAAGAACAGAAGGGTAGAGTTTGTTGTTAGTTTTGAATAAATTCTAATTGTAAATTCTGGATGAGGATAATTCTGGCTGGTTTAGGTGTTTTAAGTTTGGCATTGGGTGTAATTGGGGCATTTTTGCCTATTTTGCCAACCACACCTTTTGTGTTATTGGCTGCATACTTTTTTGCACGTAGTTCGCCAAAGTTAAACTCGTGGTTGCATAATCATAAAATTTTGGGAAAAATAATATACGATTTTCAAGTCGATAAGGCTATAACTTTGCATGCTAAAATTATTTCAATCAGCATGTTGTGGTTGTCGATGTTGATTTCAGTAATTTTTGCGCTCCAGGGCAGAGTCTGGTTGCAAGTAATGTTACTAACTATTGCAACAGGCGTTACAATTCATATTTTAAGATACAAAACTAAGGATTAAAACTTTTATTTAATCCTTCGTAAACAACTTCTTTTAAACGGCAATTACATTGGTATTTGCCGTTTTCTAAAAATCCACTGCGTTTAAGCGTTTCAAATTCGGTTACAAAGTTTTCGGTAAAAATTCCACTTTTTAAATTTTCTTCAATCTGTTGTATAGTCCACCATTTTACAGAGTCGATAAGTGATGCATTTATTTCGATAATATCAAGTTTGCATACCAAAAATAAATAAATAAAGTTCGATGCAAACTCGTTTGTATGTGCGTATTTTGACAACAACAACGGTTTCAGGTCTTTAACACCATAATTCTCTATGGATGTTCTGTCAATGCATTGTTCTACTGTTTCGCTCATTTTTACATGATTCGAAAGAGCTATATCCCATAAATTTGGATTAAGATGGTCATTGCTACTTCGTTTCTGAAGAAAAATCTTTGAATCTTTAATAAGAATAACTCTTACTATTGGATGCATAAATTCAGTTGGATTGTTTCTGCTTTCGTTGCTTTGAATTGAACCAATAACTTTACCAGTTTTAGTTACTATAGGCCACCATTCTTCTTTAAATAGACGAGTTCGAATAAGTGTAACACGTATAAATTCAAAGCTAATTAAAAAGATTAAAACTCCATAATACACTTCGCGTAAAAAAATCAGGTAATTAGCTGAAGGTGATAGGAACTCATAACTTATAGTGTAGATTGCTGTATATACAGATAAAAGTATTGTTAATGCCCAAACAATTTTAAAGTGCTCAGCCAAATTATTGGTCATGGCTAAATGCTTGGGAGTTCTTTCGGATACAAATAAGGTGATTCGTTTTCGTAAAACTAAAATTAGAATAAACGAAATAAGTAAAATATATTCGCTTAGAACTTCGTGTATGCTTTTGGGTATGAAATGAGTAGGTGTAAAAATAATAATTGTAATAATTAGTGTGCTTACAAGGTACGATACACCAAGATATTTGTAAATATTGGTATACAAAAAATAGCTATAAAGCAAAATACTAACCACTACAGCATATACAATTGACAAAGCAAAGCTTGACGTCCAAAAATCGTTGATTATTAAAAACAACATTAATGGAATGAAATGAAATAGGGGATTGAAAAAAGATTCGTTTATTTGTTTTCGGTATTGTTGCATGTAGTCAATTGTTCAATATCATTCGAAGTATAAACAACTTACTAGGCATTATGTTTGATTCAAATACCGAAAAAACGCTAAAACCCCTTAAATCGACAACATCCGACTAACATATTTGCCAATAATATCGAATTCGAGATTTACTGTAGTGCCTTTCTCAATTTGATGAAAATTGGTGAATTGGTATGTATATGGTATAATTGCCACTTGAAAAGTAGTATCGGTAGGATTGCAAACTGTTAAACTTACTCCATTTACTGTAACCGAGCCTTTATCAACAGTAATATATCCACGCTTGGCCATTTCTTTATCAAATGCATATTCAAATGTAAAGTACCAACTTCCGTCCGCTTCTTTTACTTCGGTGCAAACAGCTGTTTGATCCACATGTCCTTGAACGATATGACCATCCAAACGTCCATTCATCAACATACTACGCTCCAAATTTACTTTGCTGCCAACAATCAACTTTCCTAAGTTTGTGCGGTCCAGTGTTTCTTTAATAGCAGTAACGGTGTATGTTTTTTCTGTAAGCTCAACTACTGTTAAGCAAACACCATTATGAGCCACGCTCTGGTCAATCTTCAATTCGTCCACAAACGAACATTCCATTGTTAAATGCAAATTTTCTTGTTCTTTGCGCAATGCAACAACCGGTGCTGCTTCTTCTATTATTCCTGAAAACATCTTATT
>CAYXQZ010000041.1:0-21524 GCA_964466415.1 uncultured Paludibacter sp. | reverse complement strand
TATGAAAAAGAACATTGCCATTATCAGTTTACTAATCATAGTTATAACTGCATTTTTACTAGCTCAAAAAAAAGACACTACTCCCCTTGCACTTCGTTGGACAAAAGTTGAGAAACTAGCTGAACAGCAATTACCTGAGTCGGCGCTGAAAGAAGTTGACGAAATACTTGCACAAGCTATAGAAGATAATAATACCACACAAATTATTATTGCCACTATTTACAAAATGCGTTTTACACTCGAAATTGACCCTGACAAAGCACCCACTTTGATACGTGAGTTCGAAACTATGGCTCAAAACGAAAAAGCGCTTGATAAAAAAGCATTACTTCTTTCGATGACTGCCGAAATGTATGCAAATTATTATCAAAACAATGCGTGGACAATAGATCAAAGAACAAAAGTAGAAGGTACAATCCCTAAAGACATCAAGGAATGGACAAAAAATATATTCTACGATAAAATTGAAAAGCTGTTATCATTATCGTTACAAAATAAAACTGTACTGCAACAAACAGATGTTTTAAAATACGAAGCATTACTTGAGAAAGGCGACGACAGCCGCTCATTTCAACCTACTTTATTCGATTTTTTGGCCTATCGAAGCATAAACTTACTCCAACAAATATCACAAGCTTGCGATTTAAAAAACCCACTCCTGAGCGATTTGTATTATGCCAATGCAACTGATTTTGTAAAGTTCGTACAGGATTCGTCTTTTGCAAATACAGTTGAAAGTAAAACTACGACTATTTATCAACAACTTATTGAATTTCACACTACTAGCAATTATAAACAAGCATTAGTTTATTCCGACCTCAACCGATTGCAGTATATCAAAAACATTCGTCAGGATAATGAACTATATTTCAAAGCTTTAGATGCATTAGAACAAAAATATGCTACAAGCGAACAATTGGTTGAAGTATTGAACTATAAAGCACAATTTTACTTAGACCCTATAACTTTTTCGAATAATAAAACTGATAAACGTACTGCTTATGATATATGTAATAGAGGTATCAAACAATTTCCGACGTCAAAACGTATTGGTTTGCTTAAAAACATAAAAAATCAGATTACCCAAAAATCACTGAATGTTAACCATATTGATTTAATAAAACCTGCTTCTAATTTATCCGTAAAAATTAACACAGCTAATATTACTGTATTGGAAATGAATATTTACAAGATTAATGCTACAGCTGTTGAATTCAATATTTATACACGGAACAAACTAATTCGTAACGAGGATTACCCAAACCGAACGCTGGTGGAAACCAAAACGATAAAGTTGAAAACCAACCCTAATTTTCTACCTTCGGATACTAACATTAATGTATTAACAAAGGAGTATGGAATTTACGAAATTACGGTGCATTCAAAATACGACCTTTCGAAAGATGAAATTTCTAAGACCAGTTTTATTGTTTCGGACTTGGGTTGTATATTTAGAACGAATGAGGCCAGCAAACAAAGCATTTATGTACTCAATCGGCAGTCGGGACTTCAGCAAAAAGGCGTAAAGGTGGCTGCTTATCAGCAAAAATGGACTGGAAACGGATATAATATTGCGTTAAAATATAAGACAATAACGGATGTAAATGGTAATTGTAAAATTCCTTTTGAAAATAACTACTCCGAAAATATCCTTTTCTTTGAATTTGGTTCAGATAAATATTTCTCTACGAGTTCGAACAGTTATCTGAATGAGAATCAAAATAGTGACAATAACAATACCTTATTAAATTTATTTACTGATCGTTCCATTTATCGCCCAGGGCAAACCGTTTATTTTAAAGGAATAGCCTATTATTTCAATCAAAACCGCAACAATGTTCAAAAATCAGCTTCGTATGAAGTTACTTTATACGATGCAAATTATCAGAAAGTGAGTTCAAAATCGTTTAATACCAACGAATTTGGTTCATTTGCAGGTGAATTTATTTTGCCCGAAGGTGGATTGAATGGAGCTTATCGCATTCAATCAGGTAATTATTCTCAAGCATTTTATGTAGAGGAATATAAACGCCCAACTTTTGAGGTCATAATCGATAAACCAAAAGCGGAAATCAAATTCGGTTCAAAAATTACACTTAGCGGAAATGTGAAAGCGTTTGCGGGTTACAGTATTGGCAATGCAAATGTAAAATACCATGTTACACGTACTTCGCACCGCTACTGCTGGTGGTGGAATGAGCCCGAAATTGAAATTTCAAATGGCAATACCACAACTGATGCAAATGGTAAATTTGAAGTTTCGTTTGTTGCTGAAAAAACCAAAACAACTGTCGAAACTTGGCGAGGTAACTTTTATACTTATACCATTAAAGCCGACGTAACCGACCCCAAAGGCGAAACACAAACCGGAGAAAAAAGCATTTCAGTTGGCGACAAAGCCTTATTTATTGTGGCTACCGTTCCCGAAAAAACAGAAAAATCGACAAGCATAAAGATGGATATTGCTACCGAAACATTAAATGGCGAAAAACTCGAATCGGTTATTAATTATGAGATATTCAGATTGGAAGAATTATCGGATTACGTGGAGAACAAAAACGATATTTCGAAAACTAAAAATGCTGAAAAAATTATTTCAGGAAAATTTAACACGAAAGACAAAACTTTAAACCTTGAAGTAAAAAAATGGAAATCAGCACAATACAGAATTATTTTAAAAACAAACGATGCTTTTGGAAATGAAGTAAAAACTGAAAATGTTTTTATAGTTTACGATAATGCTGATAAACGTCCGCCTATAAAAACATATACTTGGCTGCTCACACCAAAAACCGAATGCGTAGAAGGCGAAAAAGCGCACATCCGTTTTGGATCATCAAGCAAAAATACGGCAGTACTCTATGAACTTATGCATGGAAACAAAATTATCGAAAGTAAGTGGCTAAAATTCAACGACGAAATTCGTGATTTTGAAATACTCTTCAAAAAAGAATATGGTGCAGGTGTAACCGTATTTTTCACCTTTATGAAGGACGAAAAACTATTTACTGAACAAGTACAAATCACCCGAAAAGTAGTTGAAAAAAAATTGACACCAACATTGAGCGTTTTCCGCAACAAATTACAGCCGGGCGAAAAAGCTGAATGGACCATAACCATCCCCGAAACGGCTAAAAATAAAAATGCAGCCGAATTATTAGTGGGAATGTATGATGCTTCGCTGGATGCAATTAGACCTCACAGTTGGAGTTTTAATCCGCTGTTTCGCGAAAGTATTTTGAATTCGCCTACTTGGACTATTTACAATAAAAATAATAGTAGCGACTATGTTTATTACAAAAACAATCAATTGGAAGTATATGATTATGAATTAGATAACTTGAATTGGTTTGGGTTAGAAATTGGCAAGAGTGGCTTAAACAATGTTTTATCAGGCAAGATTAGTGGAGTAATGATCCGCGGACTTTCGAGCAAAAATGCACCAAAAATGGTAGTCGATGCAGTTGTTAACGAAGAAGTTGTTAACGAGACAGAAGAGGAAGGAGGCTTTTTTATAACCGAAAATTTCGAAAAAGCTACAGCATTAACAAAAAATAAACTAGAGACAAAACCAGTTAAAATCCGTACCAACTTCAACGAAACAGCCTTTTTCTATCCACAATTGCGCACCGATGCACAGGGTAATGTAAAATTCTCGTTCACAGCTCCCGAAAGTCTGACACGTTGGAATATAAAAATGCTGGCTCATACGTCCGATTTATTTGTTGGGCTTAACGAAGCACAAGTTGTGACGCAAAAAGACTTGATGGTGCAAATGAATCTGCCTCGTTTTGTACGCAGGTCGGATAAATTGGTGCTGAGTGCTAATGTTATAAATCTGACAGATAAAGAATTAACAACCAATGTAACTTTTGAACTAATTGACCCTGCAACTGAAAAAATTATTTATACAAAGAATAAGCAACTAACACTAACTCCCCCTTCGGGGGTTGGGGGGCCGAACTTTGTATCATTTGAAGTCTCGGAATTTATGCCTTACGAGCTCGTTATTTGCAAAGTAATTGCCACAGCCGGTAGCTTCAGCGATGGTGAACAAAAATACTTGCCTGTATTACCCGATAAGGTATTGATTACCGAGAGTTTACCCTTAATTATTCGCAGCAATCAAACTCGAAAGTTTACATTCGAAAGTTTACTTAAAAATGCAACAAAGGTTGATACCAAAAATTTAACAGTGGAGTTCTCGTCGAACCCTGTATGGTATGCAGTGCAAGCGCTACCAACATTATCGGCTCCAGAGAGTAACAATGCATTGGATTATCTGACAGCTTATTACGCCAACACCTTAGCAGCATTTATAGTCAATTCGAACCCAAAAATTGCAAAAGTATTTGATCAATGGAAAAATGCAACAAGTAGTAGAGATGCCTTACTCTCAAATCTACAGAAAAATGCTGAATTGAAAAATATGTTGTTAGAAGAAACGCCCTGGGTTATGGCTGCAAAAGATGAAACCGAACAAAAACGTCAACTCGCATTGCTATTCGACCTCAATATGCAAAAAAATCAAGGTCAGCAATATTTGGATAAACTCCTTCAATTACAAGGCCCTAATGGTGGATTTGTCTGGTTCGAAGGCATGCACGAAAGTAGATATATTACCCAGGAAATTTTACTTAATTTAGCGAGATTAAAACGAATAACGTCAGACAACGGACAACAGACGACAGACGACAGACAACTAACAATGACAAAAAAAGCATTGTTGTATTTGGATTTGGAAATTGCAAGGGATTTTGCTGAATTGAAAAAATACAATAAAAACTACCTGAAAGATAATTGCATTGGCAATATGCAATTGTTCTACTTGCATTTACGTTCGGAGTATTCGGATATTCCGGTGCACGTTTCGGCACAAGAAGCGGTGAAGTATTATACCCTTCAGTCCGAAAAATACTGGACTTCGTTTACACTTTATGGCAAAGCCATGATGGCCATAGTTGCAAACCGAAATGGAAAAATTCAAACAGCAAATTTAATTTTAAAATCACTAAAAGAGAATGCCTTAAAAACCGACGAAATGGGCATGTATTGGGCTCGAAACACTTCGGGTTACTATTGGAACGAACGTCCGATAGCTGTACAAGCTGCAATTATTGAAGCTTTTACCGAAGTTTCGAAAAACACAGCCGATATCGACGAAATGAAAATTTGGCTGCTCAAACAAAAGCAAACCCAACGTTGGGACTCACCTATAGCTACCGTAAATGCCATTTATGCTTTATTGTTGCAAGGAAGCGATTGGTTGGCAAATGATGGCAGTGTAAAAATTCAAATTGGCAGTAAAACGCTTCAATCTACAAATATTGAAGCTGGGACGGGCTATTTTAAAGTAACTATTCCGACGGCTGAAGTTAAACCGGAAATGGGTAATATTGAAATTGGGTGGGAGGTTGCAAACCGCCCTCACAATTTCAGCAACAATCCCATTGTGAGGGCGGCAAATAGCCTCCCACCCAATTCAACCAAAACTGTGAGTGAGGCAAATAGCCTCCCACCCAATTCATCAAAAACTGTGAGGGCGGCAAATGGCCTCCCGCCCAGTTTTGGAGCTATGTATTGGCAGTATTATCAAAACCAAGATTTGGTTCAATCAAAAGGTGGCGCATTAACAATTTCGAAAAAATTATTTGTTGTACCAACCAATGACGGCGCGACTCAAAGTCTCACTCTCAATGCAAACACCATGATTCCAATTGAACAATCTCAGCTCAAAAAAGGCGACAAGGTAATAACCCGATTGGTAATTACTACCGACCGAAATCTAGAGTTTGTAGCATTAAAAGACTTAAGAGCTGCTTGCTTTGAACCAGTAGAACAACGTTCGGGTTATATTTGGCGCGAAGGAACTGGCTATTATCAAACTACCAAAGATGCTTCTACGCAGTTCTTTTTTAATTATCTTGCAAAAGGAACTTATGTGTTCGAATACGAACTTTGGGTAAATAATAGCGGGTCGTTTACAAGTGGAATAGCGTCGGTTCAGTGCCAATACGCACCTGAATTTATTAGCCACACTGGAGGCGAAAGGATAGTAATTAAGTAAATTTATAGTAGAATATTGAGTTTAAAAGGCTTATTTCAAAAATCTTTTAAGCTTAATACCCGCTAACTCAATTGCTTGGTTCAAATCGTTAGTACCAAAAGCATCGAATGCCTTGAGTGTAATTACCGCACAAGCTCGGGCATCGTCGCCAGCACGGTGATGTTGGAATTTAATGTCGTGAAACTCGCACAAAGCCCCTAAGGAATGGCTCGGCAATTGTTTCCATGCTTTACGCGAAAGGCTAACGCTACAAAAATAATCGAGCCAAGGTACAGCCAAATCGTAATAAGCAAGCGAAGCACGCAAAACGCCCATGTCGAACGAAGCATTATGAGCTACCACAATCTGATCTTGAAGATAATCGCTAATAATAGGCCACAACTCTTCAAAAGTAGGTGCATTTACTAAATTGGACGACGAAATGCCATGAACACGTTGATTCCATGGATTCATATACGGAAAGCAAGCTGGTTTTATTAACCATGATTCTGAGCTAACAACAACTCCATTTTCAACACGCGAAAGCCCAATTTCACAAGGAAATTGGGCATGCGCTGTTTCAAAATCTATTGCTGTAAAAGTCATTATACCTCAATCGACTGTATCTCTACTAACAACTCATCTTTCATAACTGACTGACCTGCTTGTACTTTAATTTTTCGGATAACGCCATTGCAATTAGCCGAAATCTCGTTTTGCATTTTCATGGCTTCGAGTGTAAGTATTGGCTCACCAGCATTTACAAGATCGCCTTCGTTCAGAAAAATATCTACAATTTTTCCTGGCATAGGTGCACTTATATTGTTGTTGTTAATATTATTGGAATCACTATTAATCATTCCTCTACGGATATATGAAAATATGGATTCGATACTGTATTTATATTCAACACCATTAACTTTAATAACGGCCTTATTTTGGTCACGCGATACTAACTCGCAATGAAAACGCTTGCCTTTCCATTCAAAAGCATAGTGAAAATCAGCTTGTTCAATAAAATCGATGTCTTTTTCAACACCATTTATGGCAGGTTTCGATTCCTTTGGAATAAAAAGTTTGTAACGTTTTCCGTTTTCGCGAACTGCAATAAAAAGTCGTGATGCATCGCGGTTATAAATATATGAAGTTCCCATGAAATTGACCTCTCCCTAACCCTCTCCAAAGGAGAGGGAAATCGGGTATTTTAAGTTAGTTTTAATTTTAGAATGACATAAAAAATCCCACTATAGGAATTTTTAGTGTATTAATAATTGAGTCGTTTATTAAGTACCCAAACATTTAATCGATCACTTTTATACGATGGTACATCCGACGAAAGTTGCAGATACTCATGTGCATACATAATTGTTGCTGCCAATGCACCCATCATTTCATCGTCCTCATTTTCGAGCATCTCAGGCGTAAAAACTGAATCGACCCACCTTGTAGTATAACTTGCATCCACAAAAGCAGGATGCTGCAATACTGTACGGCAAAATGGAACAGTTGTTTTTAATCCATTTAAAACAAAGCCATTAATTGCAAGCAAAGTTTTGGCAATACAATCAGCTCTATCAGTGCCTGTTACAATTATTTTCGAAACCATAGAGTCGAAATAAGGCGTAACAACCGAACCATCCTGAACACCCGTTTCGATGCGAATATGTGGTGCTTCGGGGAATCGGATTAAATCAATTAGTCCAGTTTGTGGACTAAATCTATTTTGTGGATCTTCGGTATTAACACGTAGTTCAATAGCCCAACCATTAATTTTTATGTCCTCTTGCTTCAAACTCAACACTTCGTTGAGCGCCACACGTATTTGCCAATCCACCAAGTCGACACCTGTAATTTGCTCCGTTACAGGATGTTCTACCTGAATACGCGTATTCATTTCCATAAAAAAGTAGCTACCATCTTCGTCCATTATAAACTCAATAGTACCTGCCGAATAATATCCAATGGCTTTGGCAAAACGCACTGCCATATCGCCCATTTCTTTGCGCATAGCAGGTGTTACACTAGCCGAAGGGGCTTCTTCTACAATTTTTTGGTGCTTACGTTGTAACGAACACTCACGCTCGCCAAGGTGAACCACATTGCCATGCTTATCGCCCATAATCTGAAACTCCAAGTGTTTTGGATTCTGCAAATATTTTTCGATAAACATATCGCCATTACCAAAAGCAGCCAATGCTTCGTCGGATGCCGATTTAAAATTACGTTCAATGGTTTCGGGTTTCTCAACAATACGCATACCGCGTCCACCACCACCAGCTGAGGCTTTCAGAATAACTGGATAGCCAATTTTATCAGCAAAATCCTTTGCAGCTTGCGCATCACGCACAGGACCGTCGCTACCAGGCACCAAAGGTAAACCAGCTTCAATAGCCATGCTTTTAGCCACTGTTTTTAATCCCATATCGCGTATAAGTTGTGGCGATGGCCCAATAAAATTAAGCCCATTATCAACACAAAGTTGTGCAAAATCAGGATTTTCCGACAAAAACCCATAACCGGGGTGTATGAGATCAATATTATTTTCGAGCGCTAATTGTACAATACGTGGACCGTCCAAAAATATGGCTTTCTCGTTGTTATTGTCTCCTGCAGGAATAATTTCGTCGGCATATTTCAGATACAAAGCTTCTGGTTCACGATCGCTCTGAAAAACCACTGCAATCATACCCAATTTATGCGCCGCACGTATAATACGTATAGCTATTTCGCTTCTATTAGCAATTAAAAGTCTTTTCTTCATTTATCTTTTACTTTTTTGAAACGCCAAATACGACGTCTCTACTTTATAAACTTTATAACTTTATGAACTTTATAACTTTATAAACTACAAAGGTATACTTCCGTGTTTACGAGCAGGTTTATGATATTGTTTATTGGACAAAATCTCGAATGCTGTTATCAGAATTTCGCGTGATTTAGATGGTAAAATAACCTCATCTACTAAACCAAGTTCTTCGGCTTTGTATGGATTAGCTACATCTTCCTTATACTTTTCAGTCAGAATTTTTTCCATTTCGGCTTTGTTTTCAGCCTTAGCTAATTCGTGTTTATTCACAATTTTAATAGCTCCTGCAGGCCCCATAACAGCAATTTCGGCTGTTGGCCATGCAAAATTAAAATCACCTCCTGTATTTTTGCTACTCATTACAATGTATGCACCGCCATAAGCTTTGCGCGTAATAATGGTAATTTTTGGTACTGTTGCTTCGCAAAATGCATAAAGTAACTTTGCTCCATTACGTATAATACCATTATGTTCTTGCTCAATTCCTGGTAAAAATCCGGGCACATCTTCGAGTATCAACAATGGAATATTAAATGCATCACAAAAACGAACAAAGCGAGCACCTTTTACACTGGCATTTATATCCAAAGTTCCGGCCATCACTTTTGGCTGATTGGCTACAATCCCAATTGATTTACCGTTGAGACGGGCAAAACCAACAATTATGTTTTGTGCATATTTTTCGTGTACTTCAAAAAAAGTATCTTTATCAACAATAATATTGATAATTTCCTTCATATCGTACGGACGATTGGGATCGTCGGGCATGATTTTATTAAGATATTCCTGGCGCGAATTATAAACATTTACCACATTGGAAACAGGCAATGTATCGTAATTATTTGATGGAATATAGGATAAAAGTTTACGAATCAACATGATAGTATGTTCCTCATCGTCGGATACAAATTGCGCAACACCACTTTTCTGAGCATGTACATTTCCACCACCAAGGCCTTCCATATCAATTTCTTCGTTAAGCACTTCGCGTACTACATCGGGGCCGGTTACAAACATATAGGATGTTTGATTGGTCATAAAAATAAAATCGGTAAGCGCTGGCGAATATACGGCACCACCCGCAGCTGGGCCTAAAATGGCGCTAATCTGAGGTATAATACCAGATGAATTGACATTATTACGGAAAATTTTGGCATAAGCCGAAAGACTTTTTACACCTTCCTGAATACGAGCTCCACCCGAATCCATTAACCCTACAATGGGAGCACCCAGCTTCAAAGCCATTTCCTGCACTTTGGCTATTTTCATACCGTGAGCATAGCCTAGTGAGCCTCCTAGCACGGTAAAGTCTTGTGCATACGCAAATACACTTCGTCCTTGAACCAAACCACGTCCTACAACTACGCCATCGCCAAAGTTAGTTTGACGGCTGCTAATTGGGTTTTGTGTAGGCGAAACAAATGCATCCAATTCAAAAAAAGTGCCTTCGTCAAATAAAATATTAATACGTTCGCGAGCTGTAAGCTTGCCTTTTAAATGCTGCTTGTGGGCTGCATTTTCTTCCATTTCTTGCAACGTTTTCAGGCGCTGCTCAAATACTTTGTTTTTATTCATTATTTTCGGGAAATGATTAGTCTGAACTCTCTAACAAAATTACTTTTAAAATCGTTCATTAATTTGAAAAATTAATTGTAGAACTGCACAAATTTAAACAAAATGTGCAAAACAAGCAAATATTTCATTTAATATTGCAATAAAAAAAAGTAAAATAAGAATTAATAGTAATTTAAAATTATTCGTAGCGAATAATTTTGGCAGGTGATATGTTGGAAATTAAATACGAAGGGCCAATCATCATTACTACCGAAGCTACAAAAGTACCCACATTGAGCAACAACACATAACCCCAATTAAACACTATGGGTACCGACGCTACATAATATGCCTCTGGGTCTAATGGCAATATATGCGTAAAATATTGCAATGTGCACAATCCAATACCAATTACATTGCCCCAAAGCATGCCTTTCCCTATTAAAAATACAGCATAATACAAAAAAACTTTACGCACCGTAAAGTTAGAAGCCCCAACCGATTTGAGAATACCAATCATACTTGTTCGTTCCAAAATCAATATTAAAAGCCCCGAAATCATATTAAAACCAGCTACCGACAACATTAAACCCAGTATTACCCATACATTCATATCAAGCAAATCCAACCACCCAAATATTTGTGGACTAAGGTCTTTGATCGATTGAACATAATATTGCTGGCCTTTGTTTTGTGATATTTTTACGGTTGCATCGTATATTTCATCGCTCACAGGCAACATAGCTTCAAAGTCTGACAAAAGCACTTCGTAGCCACTTATTTGGTTGCTTTGCCAACCATTTAGTCGTTGTAAATGTCGTAAATCGGTTAAAATAAACAATTTATCATATTCTACAAAATTAGTTGAATAAATGCCCGAGATTACAAACTTTCGTGCTTTAATCTGGTCTTTAATAAAATAGGCATAAAAACTATCATTCAGTTTAAGTTTCAATAAGTCGGCCAAGTATTTTGAAATAATAATTTTATTTTGCAAACTATCGCCTGTTTTCAGAACACTGCCTTCGAGCATGTTCGACTTAAAAAAATCCCATTTAAAACTTGAGTCTATGCCTTTTAAAACAACTCCCTGAAACTCCGTATCTGTTTTAATTATGCCAGGTTTTGTAATATAGGCTTGTACACTTACAACCGATTTTATATTTTTAATTTCCTTTACCAGCTGAGCATCAGTATTAATAGGGTTTGTTTCGAAAGTATTGTTATTGTCGTAATTGCTCACACGTACATGCCCGCCAAACCCTACAACCTTGCTCCTCACCTCTTGTTTAAAACCTATAACCACAGCTACCGAAACAAGCATTACAGCCATACCAAGCGCAATGGCAATAATGGCAATACGCACGGCAGGACGCGAAATATTTTTCGCACCTTGCTGAAAGTGAATGCGCTTAGCTATAAAATAGGCTGTATTCATGGATTTGAGTAGTATATTAGGAGCACAAAAATAATCAAAAATAACCGAAGTATAAAGTTAAGGTAATTGCAAATCTATCATTTAGTTGTGTTACTTTTGGTTTAACTGTCCTATTGTTACAACACAATATTGTAAACACCCATGGACACAATTTGTCCGCTTATTTTTGCGCCTTTCAGTTCGGTGAAACCATTTTGCTGACGACCAGTTTCAACCATTACTTTGCTAAATTGATAACCGGTGTCTGTTTTTTTGTGCAACACGAGTATAAAATAATTAGAATCGGACTTTATAAGTGATTCAGTTGGTGCTGCATTTACGGGTTCTGATTGTGTGATTATTTCGGCTGTAACAGCATTGTTTGCAATGGGTTGCGTGGATTTGTCGGCTTTGAGTGTTGCGTAGCAATCGATGGATTTGGTGTCGGCATTTATAGTTATACCTACCGACGAGATAACTGCCTGAAGTTCGCTATCAGAACCTGTAGAACGGAACCGCACAACCTGTCCTTTTTTAATTTTGGCAATATCGGTAGCAAAAACAGATAAAGCCACTTGAAATTGGGATGGGTCGGCTATTTCGATACCTACTGATTGCTGATTGATGTACGTACCGAGGGTGGCTTTTATGCCCGTCACATAACCACTTATGGGCGAACGAAGGGTGTAAGCGGGAGTAAATTCGCCATTTTCGATGGCACGCACCGAAAATCCGGCAGCATTAAGTTTGAGTTGCAGGCTGTTGTAAGTGGCCTCAGCACTTTTATAGTCACTTTCGGTAGCAATAAATTCTTTTTCGGAAATTACGGCTTCGGCGTAAAGCGTTTTCAGACGTTGGTATTCGCTTTTGGAACGTTTGTATCGAGCCGAGGCTTCGGCATAGTCGCGTTGAATATCAATCACTTCGGCACCCGAAATTTCGAGAATAGCCTCGCTTTTTTGTACATACGCACCATTTATACAATGAATTTTTCTTATCACGCCAGCAATGGGTGCTGTAACATTGGCCATACCATTGGGTTTGGGAACAATGCTACCGCTACATTTTACAATTGCTTCGAAAGTTTTGGTGCCGGTTTCGGAAAGTTGCATTCCTTCAGAAACAAATTGCTCGTTGGTAATTTCTACAAAATCGGTGGTGGCGGCTGGCGATTCTTGTTTTTTGGTGCAAGCTGTAAGCAGCAAAGCAACGGTAGCGATAAACGTAAAATAATATGTTCGTTTCATGGCTTTATTTATTTTGATAGGTAATTTAAATCGAGAACTACAAGGGAATATTCTTTCAGATTATTGAGCTGGTCCACTTTAAGTTGCATTGCAGTTTCGGTGGTTGTAGCCCAGCGAAAGAAATCAATTTCGCCTTTATCGTAGCTTAGTTTTGAAGTACGGATAATTTCGTCGTACAACTGCATACCACTTTTGTTGTAATTGTCCATGCGTTCTTTTATTTTTTGCAGGGAATTGAGCAACTCTTTTTGTTTGGATTGGAGTAGTTCCAATTCGTAAGCAGCCGATTGATTCACACTTTTAACAGCTATTTTGGATGCTTTAATTTTTGAACTTTGCCCCTGAAAAAATAACGGAACAGCAACACCAGCCTCAAAACCATGATAGTAACGGGAATTGATGTAATTATTTGTTCCAACAAAATAATTAAACGAAATATCGGGCATAAGTTTGTTTTGCTCTATGCGCACGGCAGCGCTGCTAAGTGCCTCCTGTTGTTTGAGCCAACTGTAATAGGAAGTTGATTCCACACTTCGGGTTTCGTACTTTAAAAGTGTAAACTCAGAGGATACCTTAAACGGTGTTTCAGAGCCCATAAGCGTTTTGAGCATCAAATAGGCATTGTCAATAGCAAAACGGATTTCGTTAAGTTGATTGGTGGCTTGTAGCTGTTTGGCTGTAATATGTAACACATCCAAACGATTGCTATAACCCGTTTTGTTTTTAAGAGTTTCGGTGCGCAACATGGCTTGGTATAAACTATCGATATGCTGGTATATCTTTAATTTCTCGTTTAACAATTGTAACTCAATGTAGTTTGCAGTAACTTGTTTGGTAATATTATCCACATTCATTTTGTGTTCGGTGGCTGCAATGCTTTGCTCCATTTTTTTTGCCTTACGTTCGGCACTATACAAAGTAGGAAAGCTGATGCTTTGCTGTATACCCCACACTTTGAGTGGATAACCATTTTCGGCTATATTATTCTGGTCGGTACTGTATGTTACATTGGTTTTATCCAACGCCCAGGCCGAAGGAATTAAAGCTTGCTTTTCGTCCACCCGCAATTGTGCTGCTTTCAGTTCTTTGTTGTTCTGGATGGCAATATTAATGGTTTCGGTCAGGCTCAATTCTTTGGTTTGTGCCATGAGTGTAAATGAAGGTAGCAAAAATAAAAGAATGAGAAGACTTTCTTTGGAACGAATTACTTTAAAAGGAAAAAGTTTAATACTACGCACGTTGTAAAAAATTTCGAACATAAGCGGTAAAGCAATCATGGTGAGCATGGTAGAAGTTACCAATCCACCAATAACAACGGTTGCCAATGGGCGTTGCACCTCAGCACCTGCGCCACTCGAAATAGCCATAGGCAAAAATCCCATTGCAGCAGCTCCGGCAGTGAGCATAACGGGACGCAGTCTGTTTGCTGTACCCTGAATAATGATTTCGCGCATACTTAGTTTACCCGAATGTTTTAGTTCCTTGAGATGCTCGATAAGCACAATGCCGTTGAGCACCGCTATACCAAACAAAGCAATAAACCCAACACCTGCCGAAACACTGAAAGGCATTCCTCGTAGCCATAACAGCAATACGCCGCCCACTGTAGCCAATGGAATTGCCGAGAAAATCATAATGGCATCTTTGAGCGACTTAAAGGCAAAATGCAGAAAAATAAAGATAAGCAGCAAGGCCACAGGCACAGCTATCATCAATCGGTTAGTTGCATTCTGAAGATTTTCGAACTGCCCGCCATACGAAATATAAGTTCCGGGCTTCAGGGTGATTTTTTCATCCACCTTAGCCTGAATATCCTTAACCACCGATTGTAAGTCGCGGTTGCGCACATTTACACTTACTACCACCCTGCGATGTGTATTCTCGCGCGAAATTTTAGCTGGCCCTTCGGCATAGTGGATAGCTGCCAATTCGGAAAGTGGCAGTAATGAACCATTTGGTAGTGGCACTTTCAATTGACGGATGTCGTCAATATCGGTACGATTGCGGTTGTCGAACCGCACAACCAAGTCGAACCGCTTTTCACCTTCGAAAACTACACCAGCAGCCTCGCCGCCAAAAGCAGTTGCAACATAAGTGTTGAGTGTTTTAATATCCACACCAAAGGAAGCAATCTTGGTACGATTGTAGTCGATTTTAACTTGTGGTAAGCCCGATGTTTTTTCGAGTATCACATCGCTTGCACCCGGAATATCCGATATAAGCAATTTAATTTCGTTTGCTTTTTTATCGATATAATCCAAATCGTCGCCAAAGATTTTTATGGCAATATCGGAACGAACACCTGTAATAAGCTCATTGAAACGCATTTCGATAGGTTGCGTAAATTCATATTCAATACCCGGAATAGCTGAAAGTGCTGCTTTGAATTTATCAGCCAATTCTTCTTTGCTATTGGCACTTGTCCACGTACTGCGAGGTTTTAGTTTAATAATCATATCAATTTCTTCCATCGACATAGGGTCGGTAGGTACTTCGGCAGCGCCAATACGACTCACAATTTCGTCCACCTCAGGGAAATTCTTCATCAGTATTTGCTCCATTTTAGTCGTAGTTTCTATTGTTTTGGTGAGCGAAGTACCCGTTTTAAGCACTGGCTGAATTACAAAATCGCCCTCGTCGAGTGTTGGTACAAACTCCCCTCCTATTTGGGTAAACAAAAAGCCAGTGAATAACAACGAAATAATGGCTGCACCCAACACTGTTTTTTTGTGCATACACGACCATTTAATAACTGGTAAATACGAACGGTGTGCCACATTCATTATCCAATGTGAAATATTCTTTTTAGTACTTTTGGTAGGTTTTAAAAATAAGGCTGACGCTACAGGCAACCACGTTAAACCCATTATCATAGCACCAACAATGGCAAAACAGAACGACAATGCCATGGGTTTAAACATTTTACCCTCCACACCAGAAAGCGAAAGAATTGGGATAAATACAATCAAAATAATAATTTGACCAAAAATAGCCGATTGCATCATTTTGGAAGCACCATCAATGGAAATAGTATCCATTAAACTGCTACGCTCATTGCCATCTAAACTATCTATCTTATTTTTGTTTACTGTAATTCTTAAGGCAATATATTCTACAATAATAACAGCACCGTCGATGATAATACCAAAGTCGAGCGCACCCAGACTCATTAAGTTAGCATCCACACCAAAGATATACATCATACCAATGGTAAAAAGCAGCGCCAACGGAATCATGGATGTAATGACCAATGCCGAACGCCAGTTTCCTAACAGTAATAATACCGTAAGCATAACGATTAATGCCCCCAAAATCAGGTTTTCGGCCACTGTAAAGGTTGTTTTGGCCACCAATTCGCTTCGGTCAACAATGGGATGAATGCTGATACCTTTGGGTAAATTTTTACGTATTTCGTCAACGCGTTCTTTCACATCCCGAATAACCTCTTTGGAGTTGGCACCTTTGAGCATCATTACCTGACCCAGAATGGTTTCGCCTTTGCCGTTGGCTGTAATAGCGCCGTATCGGTTGGCATGTCCATATTTTACAACTGCTAGGTCTTTTATAAGTATGGGTGTGGTATTTACAGTTTTAACTACTATCTGTTCGATATCTTCCACCGATTTTACCTGTCCGTCGCCCCGAATAAAGTAACTCTGATTGGTTTTTTCGATATAAGCACCGCCCGAAATACTATTATTGCCCACCAAGGCATTGTACACTTCCACCAAAGTGATATTAAATGCCGTGAGTTGAGCAGGATTTATCGACACTTCGTATTGTTTGAGGTAACCACCCCAGCTGTTAATTTCGACTACACCATGAATACCAGATAACCGCCGCTTTACCACCCAATCCTGAATGGTACGCAAATCCGAAGCCGTGTATCGTTGCTCAAAACCTTTTTCAACATCCAACGTATATTGGTAAATTTCGCCCAAACCAGTGGTTATAGGTCCCATTTCGGGCACACCGAAACCTTCGGGTATTTTTGCCGAAGCACTTTTAATTTTTTCGGAAATAAGTTGGCGTGGAAGATATGTGCCCTGTTTTTCGCCGAACACAATGGTTACCAGCGAAATACCAAACTTCGATACGGAGCGAATTTCTTTTACACCCGGCAAGTTTGCCATTTCCATTTCAACTGGAGCAGTAATGTACTGTTCAATTTCTTGCGTTGAAAGATTGCCCGAAGTAGTAATTACCTGAACTTGATTGTTGGTAATGTCGGGCACAGCACCCACAGGTATTTGAAAAACGGCATACAACCCATAGGCCACCACTGTTAATGTAAACAGTATGATAATTAACTTATTGTTGATGCTAAAACGAATAATCTTTTCGAGCATAGCATTAAAATTTAATGCACAAAGCTACAATTTTTTTTTATAAAAATTGATATAATATTTTGCTTTAGCAAAAGAATTTTCAAAGTTGAGTTCAGCACATTGACTCACTCAATGACTTCGACAAACTCAGGATTTAATCTTAAGCTGCACGAACTTTAGCTTCGCCCAGCGATAATGCTATTTATTGTTTTTGCTCAACAACCTACGGGCAGCAGGAGAGTCGGTTTATCCAAGTTTTTTTAAAATTTCATAACCCTGTTCCCACTCGCCATAGCCCGACAGATTATTAATATGACCGGCATCGCCAATATTAATAAATTCGCTTCCCCAATTCTGGGCGTAACTCTTTGCTGTTTGAATGTTTATCCACGGGTCGTTAGAACTTGCAACTAAGGTTGTTCGAAATGGTATATGATGCGTTGGTGTTTCGTTAAGTAGATTTTCATTTATTTTTTTACGAATCAAATCGGCATCAGGAGGTGCAACCAACAAAGCAGCTTTCACTTTGCGGTTATAACGTTTCACCCATTCGGCCACAGTCAGACAGCCAAGGCTATGTGCCACCAGAACAACTGACAGAGGGTCGTAACCGGCAATGGCTTTGTTGATATTGGTAGTCCATTCATCTAAATCGGGATTATTCCAGTCGCGCTGATGAATGCGGTGAAAGTTCGGTTGTTTGCTTTCAATCCATGTTTGCCAGTGGTCGGGTCCCGAACCTTGATAGCCTGGTATAATAAAGTAGTGCGTCATAAGCTTTAGTATTTACGATACAAAATTCGGCATTTTGCAACGCATCTACAATCGCACTTGTATGGTAAAATTATATACCGTGTTTGTGGTAGAAGAAACGCTATGGCTACACTTCACATCTACAAATAGCATCGGGGCCCCGCTCTCAGTAGCGTAAATTTCGTGCTGAACGCTGAGCGTTGGCTCTTGCCTCATGCCTAAGGCAGACAGGTACGCTCGGCTATAAGGAAAGCTCTACTGTCCTTATTATATTCTAATTTGCAAGGCAAGAGCCTTGCTTTTACCACGACATAGGCAAAGAGTACGCCGAGCTGAGGGCTGTTATTTTATTTCCACAATCCGTTTGCCCTTTGTTCTGCAATTACATCTTTCATTTCTTGTTTAAATTCTTGAGGTTCCTTGTTTAAAATTTCTTTTATAATTTTTTTATTCTCTTTCTGCTTAATAAGATGCTCTTTGACTTGTTTGTCTTGTCTTGCATTTGAACATAAAGACCATTTAGCTGAAGCTCCTGTTACAAATAGATTTAAATCAGTTCTGTTTTCAGATAAAACAATATTCGAGATTATTCTATCAAGATATTTTACATTTCCTGTTGCGAAATAAGATGACCAATTCATGTCATTAAAAGATGGGGTAAGAGGTGTTTTTAAATAAATTGAATCAATATTTGTTGTAGTAAGAAATGTAAATAACTGTTTGAATTCATTTTTTTGAAATTTATCTGAATTTTTCAAGAATTCACTTCGAACTAAGGTGTCCGCGGAAAAGAGTGCTCCGAAAAAACCTGTTAATATCGGTTCTACTCTTTTATAATCAACATTGGAACTATTCACAAATTCAAGAGTTTTTTCAACTAAATCATTGTCTTGATGTAAATAATAAGTTTGGAGTATTTCGGTGAATTCTCTTTGTTTTTCTTGTCCGTATATCAAATTCGGAAACAATAAGGTTAACAACAGTATTACAATTGTCTTAATTTTCTTCATGTTATTGAAATATAAATAGTTGTTTGGTTTTATATAATTGCCTCGCTCACTTTAGCTTGTACCCTCGAACCAGAAGTTGAGCTTATGGCTCTTGCCTACGCTCGGTTAAAATAATAACTCCTGCTATTAATATTATTTTTTAAATATGTAAGTCAGGAGACCTGCTTTTTGCCGGACGTAGGCAGAGCCCACGCCCAGCCCAGCGCGAGATTTTACGCTACGTGGAGCGAGGATTAGCTCCATATTCATTTTCGCTGGTAACACCTTCTTCACAAAGTACGATTAAATACCATATAATTCCAATAAATGGTATTAATAAAACAAGCATAAATGAACCACTTTTTCCTACATCGTGAAGTCTTCTAACGTCTGCCGCTAAATCAGGTAAAGCTATTGCAATGAGGTAAATAAAAAAGAATAAACCAACATGATAATTTCCTGCTGTTGTTCCCGCTAAGTTGTCAATGATTATTGCAGTTAATGCAAAAATAGTTGTGAATAAGACGTACATCCAATATTCTTTTCTGCTTAATCTTCCGCTAAAGTCGGAATACTTTCTTAATACTTTAAAATAGTAATTCATAATTATTGTTTTTTATTTGTTGAATTTCTTTGTCGTATAGTCTGAATAGGTCGCAAACGTTATTTCTTTTCATTCTTTCGGCTTGCCTCCGCTCTCAGTAGCGTAAATTTCGCGCTGGATGCTGAGCGTTCTCTTGCCTCATGCATAAGGCAGATAGGTACGCTCGGATAAAAGGAAAGGCTCTGCTTTCCTTATTATATTCTAATTTGCAAGGCAAGAGCCTTGCTTTTACCGCGACATAGGCAAAGAGCCTATGCCGAGCCAATTGCATTTCATAACCTACGCCGAGCAGGGGCAGTTTTTTATTCAATTCGTTCAAACTCTTGTATGATATTTAGTATAAACATTTGAGAATTTACATTTTCAAAATTAAAAAAGTTATTGAACAATCTAATTTTTAATTTTTTATCTGTTAGTTCAAGAATATCAGCACAGTCAACACGAATTCCTTCTGTCCAGTATTTACTGTTTACAGATTCAATAACTAAAGTTTTTGAATCTTTGCTAATCTGCCAATTATATTCAATTGGTTGATAGTCCTTAATTCTAAGTATCAGCTTGCTTTCACAGATTTGTAATTCCAAATCTCCATCAAAAAGCACCATTCTTCCTTGTTCTACTGCGTTTTTATTATAAATTCCATAAAGTCCATTTAATTTGTTTTTACTTTCCCATTTCCCCAAAATACTTTCTGTAGTAGCTTTATTATTTTGTTTACCCTTACTTCTATAATTTATTTCTTTTCTGTGAAATGAATCAATAAGACTATATGTAGAATCACTAATTTGTGATATTTGTCTCATTGAATTCCAATTCCCAATCCCGATTTTCATATTAACGTAGTTATACAAGAAAACATAGTCTTTATATTTCGTAATACCCCATGTCTCCATTTGAATATTATCAGTTTCTTTCTTCAGTTTGTTATCCAGAAATCTGTCTCTATAAATTACAGTTTTGTTGTCAAGGTATTCAAAGTTTGTAGCGAAATTTTCAAGTGTTGTATCTTTTACCGACCACACATTTGATAATAAAATATTCTTGATTTCTTCTTCTGTTTTTTCTAGTTTAATTTTTCGAGGTTTAATAAATGAAAATTCTCTATAATCATTTTTCTTTTTAAAAACTAATTTCAGATTATCACCTCCATTAAATTTTACTTGAAAGTCTAAATTGTTGATTGTTAATGTAGATTTAGATTTCATAGACCAATGAAAGGTTGTGTCGTTTCCTTCTATATTTTTCATAAGTAAAGTACCATCGCTCTTAAAATCATAAAGAACAGGAAAATTTTGAGGAAAATATCGAGAAGAATCGGATTCAATTTTCATAAATCCAACAGAAAATAAATTATGTTCATTTGATTCAGAGAACCAAACTCCCTCTAGTTTGTCTTTAATTATTTTGTTCTTACAAGAACAGTCAATAATTACAAAAAATATAATGAATAAAATGGTTAATCTCTTCATTTTCTTTTTTTTATAAAATTGCCCCTAACATCTTAGTGTTTTGTTCAATCTTTTGAAAATTAGTGCAATAGAATATTTCCAGATTTTTAGTTGTTGTTCTTAAACAGGAATTTGCAACTAACTTCACATATTCTTTTTCCGCCCCGCAAATATAAACATTATTTTCGGCTCATTAACCAATTAGAAATGAATAATTTCAACAAAAAATAAACCCAAAATAATTTTATTAATCCCAATTGCAGTCAATTATTCTTTTGTTTTTGGCAATTTGTTTGTGCCTTTTTCAATTTTCTTTTCATCGCCAGATACTC
>CAYXQZ010000040.1:7323-21623 GCA_964466415.1 uncultured Paludibacter sp. | reverse complement strand
GAGCATTGGAAAGAAAAACAAGAGCGTAAACCGCTTATTCTGAGAGGTGCCCGTCAGGTTGGTAAAACTACAGTTGTAAATGAGTTTTCAAAGCAATTCGACAATTATCTCTATTTGAATGTGGAACGAAGTGCCGTAGCTGAATTGTTTGAGAAAACAGATGATGTGAATGAGTTGGTGCGTTCGGCTTTTTTTCTTCTGAATACTGCTCAAAAGCAAGGTTCACTTCTACTATTTATCGACGAAATACAGTTATCGCCCAAAGCGGTAGCTCTATTGCGCTATTTTTACGAAGACCGGCCTGATATTTTCGTTATTGGTGCAGGTTCGTTGCTCGAAAGTTTTATGGGCAGGCATATTTCATTTCCTGTTGGTAGAGTGGAGTATATGGCGCTTCGTCCGTGTTCGTTTGTTGAATTTTTAAGTGCTATTGGCGAAGAGCAGCTTTGCATAGCCTTAGGAAACATGACTTTACCCGATGCATTACACCGAAAAGTTCTGAAGCATTTCAACGAATTTGTGTTGGTAGGTGGCATGCCCGAGGCGGTTCAGTTTTATGCCAATACCAAAGATTTGGTAGCATTGGGCGATGTTTTCGAAAGTTTACTCATTTCGTATACCGATGATATAGAGAAATATGCCGAAAATAAAACGCTTCAACGCGTAATCCGACACATATTGAATAATGGCTGGCAATATGCAGGTGAGCGGATTAAATTCGAGCGATTTGCAAACTCACCCTACAAATCGCGCGAAATGGGTGAGGCAATACGTATTTTAGAAAAGGCGATGTTGCTCGAATTATCATACCCGACAAATTCAACATCACTGCCTGTTTTTCAGGATGTCAATAAATCGCCAAAGTTGATGTGGTTTGATAGTGGGTTGGTAAATTATTTTGCCGGATTTCAGAAGGAATTATTTGCTAATGAAGATATAAGCGACGCTTGGAAAGGGAAAATTGCCGAACATATAATTGGTCAGGAATTAATAGCATTATCAATAAAAGTAACTGCCAAAAGAACTTATTGGATTCGGGATGTTCGAAATTCGCAGGCAGAGGTCGATTTTGTTTATAATTATGGAGGAATGTTGATACCTATCGAGGTCAAATCTGGACACAATGCAAAGTTAAAGTCATTGCATAAGTTTATGGAAAGTGCAAGTTGTAATTTTGCAATTCGGTTTTGGAGTCAGGCTTTAACGGTGGATATAATTAATTTACCCGAAGGCAAATCATTTACACTCTATAATCTTCCATTTTATTATGCTTGTGTGTTGGATAAATTTTTAGAAAAGAGAATAAAAAATAGTTGAAAACGTATGAACATATTAATCACCGGTATTCACGGCTTTGTAGGCACTAACTTAGTTCAGGCTTTAAAAGCCAAGCATACTATTTATGGATTGGATATTGTTAGTCCCGAAAAGGAAGGAGTTGAAAAAACTTTTGGGTGGAATGAGTTGGATACTTTGCCTACGATTGATGTGGTAATTCATTTAGCAGGAAAGGCGCACGACACCAAAAACCAGACGGTTGCACAAACCTATTTTGATATAAATACGGGACTAACCCAGAAAATTTACGATTGGTTTCGGGCTTCTTCGGCTTCAAAGTTTATCTTTTTCAGTTCGGTAAAAGCAGCTGCCGATAAGGTAGAGGGTGTGCTAACCGAAGAGGTGGAGCCAACACCGCTTGGGCCGTATGGCGAGAGCAAGATTGCGGCGGAGAAATATATTCTTGTAGAGACGCAAGGCATTGCGTCTCTACGGCAAAAAACCTTCATTCTCCGTCCGTGTATGATTCATGGGCCAGGCAATAAGGGAAATCTGAATTTGTTGTACAATGTGGTAAAAAAAGGCATTCCGTATCCGCTGGGTGCTTTCGAAAATCGTCGCTCATTTTGTTCTATTGATAATCTGAGCTTTGTGATAAACGAATTGGTTACAGGCGATGTGGCAAGCGGTATTTACAATGTATGCGACGACGAAACTGTTTCGACCAACGAATTGATTGAACTAATTTCGACATCGTTGGGCAAAAAGAGCCGTATATGGCATTTTAATAAAAAGGCAATTGAATTGGCTGCCAAAGCTGGTTCGGTGCTGCACCTGCCACTCAATACGGAGCGACTTCAAAAATTGACTGAAAATTATGTTGTATCCAACACCAAAATTAAATCAGCATTGGGTATTAGCGCTATGCCCATTTCGGCCGCTAAAGGTTTAGTCAACACGCTTAAGAGTTTCAGTATGTGATTAAAAAACAAACATAAAAACGTGTGATTTACATCAAAACTCCGACGAAAAATGGAATCGTATGTTTTTAAAATCGTTTTGAGCCATTTGTAACACATAGCCTGAGTCGGCCAAAAACACATCTCGTCCTTCTTTGTCGACAGCCATGTACTGCGCTTTTCGTTTTTTGAAATTGTCTAACTCTACGGCATCATCACTTTCAATCCAACATGCTTTGTAAAGCGAAATTGGTTCCCAACGACATTGAGCTCCATACTCATGAAGTAAGCGGTACTGAATAACTTCGAACTGCAACTGCCCAACTGTACCTACAATTTTGCGATTATTATATTGATTGTGGAACAACTGTGCCACACCTTCGTCCATTAATTGATTAATTCCTTTGTCCAACTGTTTGGTTTTCATTGGATCGGCATTTTCGATGTATTTAAACATTTCGGGCGAAAAACTTGGTATGCCTTTGAAATGAAGGTTTTCGCCACTAGTCAATGTATCGCCAATTTTGAAAGTTCCAGTATCGGGTAAACCTACTATATCACCCGCAAAAGCCTCATCAACAGTCTCTTTTTTCTGAGCCATAAAAGCTGTTGGCGATGAGAAACGCATCATTTTACCGTGACGAATGTGTTTATAATTTACATTTCGTTCAAATTTGCCTGAGCAAATTTTAATAAAAGCAATACAACTCCTATGATTAGGATCCATATTGGCATGAATTTTAAAAACAAAGCCCGAAAAAGCATCCTCATAAGGATTTACCTCTCGTTCTTGCGACATGATAGCACGAGGCGATGGAGCAATTTCGACAAAGCAATCCAACAATTCCTTCACACCAAACGTATTCAAAGCACTTCCAAAAAACACGGGAGCCAATTGACCTGCAAGGTATTTTTCCACATCAAATTCGTCGTAAACGCCATGAATCAACTCCATATCTTCGCGTAGTTTTGCTGCATCGCGCTCACCCACCAATTCGTCCAATTCTTTGCTATTCACTTCAACATTGACCGATTCACTAACTGTTTGTTTATTAGGTGTATAAAGCTCCAAATTATCTTTGTAAATATTATAAACACCTTTAAAAGCAAAACCTTGATTTATAGGCCAACTTAACGGACGAACATTAATACCCAATTCAGCCTCAAGCTCATCGAGCAAATCAAAAGCTTCTTTCCCTTCGCGGTCCATTTTATTGACAAAAATCATCACAGGTGTATTGCGCATGCGACAAACACTCATAAGTTTACGCGTTTGAGCCTCTACACCTTTGGCAGTATCAACTACAATTATTACGCTGTCGACAGCTGTAAGCGTACGATAGGTATCTTCAGCAAAATCCTGGTGACCAGGAGTATCAAGAATATTAATTTTATAATCGCGATACTCAAAACCCATAACCGAAGTGGCAACCGAAATACCACGTTGTTTTTCAATTTCCATCCAGTCGGATGTAGCTGTTTTTTTAATTTTATTCGATTTTACAGCTCCGGCTACGTGAATTGCACCACCAAAAAGCAAAAGCTTTTCGGTAAGCGTTGTTTTTCCCGCATCGGGGTGACTGATAATGGCAAACGTTCGTCTGCGTTGTATTTCTGATTCTATTGACATGCTTGTATATTTCGGGTATTGTGCTTTTTAGTTTGTAAAGTTATAAAGTTATAAGGTTCGTAAAGTTATAAAGTTATAAGGTTTTTAAAGTTATAAGGTTGAATATGAGCTTTACCAATTTATTTCTGATTTATTATTTAATTTCAAATACTGATTAGTTGCCGAAAAATGGCCACATCCGATAAACCCTCTGTAAGCCGATAACGGTGAAGGATGTACTGACTTAAGAACCAAATTTCTGGATTGATCAACAAATGAAGCTTTTTGTTGTGCATAATTTCCCCATAAAAGATACACTATTCCTTCGCGTTTTTCGTTGAGGGCACGTATGGCGGCATCGGTAAATTTTTCCCATCCTTTGCCTTGATGTGAACCTGCTTTGTGCGCTTCCACAGTAAGCGTAGCATTAAGCAGTAATACGCCTTGCTCTGCCCATCGCGTTAAATTTCCACTTAAAGGCATTTTAATTTGCAAATCACGCTCAATTTCTTTAAATATATTCACCAACGAAGGAGGAAATTCAATGCCATCGTTAACCGAAAAGCATAGCCCGTGAGCTTGACCCACATTATGATATGGATCCTGACCAATAATAACTACTTTTACGCTATCAAAAGGACAGCAGTCGAAAGCATTAAAAATATCTTTTCCAGCCGGAAAAATTTGATTTTGAGCATATTGACTGCGTACAAATTCAGTAAGTTCCAAAAAATAGCTCGATGTAAACTCTTCTTTTAAAGCAGCCTTCCACGATTGTTCAATTTTCACCTCCATTAGTCAATCTATTTATTGTTCCTGATTGGCTTTAAGCAATGCCGCAGCCTGTTGTTGGGCAATTTGAGCTGCATTGGCCTCTGCGATTAGAAAATCAACTTGTTTCTTACTCAATTTTTCTTCGTGTATCAATTGCATGTATATAATTAAACTAGCCCATGCGTCGGTAGCCGCATAACGTTGTTGTTGTTCGGTAAGAGTTGTACTTTCCCAATTTGTAAGTTGCTGCGATTTCGAAATTTTATGACCGAAAATTAATGCATATACTTTTTGCAAACCTAGTTCTAAAATTCCATACTCGCGAGCAATAGACTGTATATCAACAAAATTGGCTGGTTTAAATTTTTGAATTCTATTTAATCCAGCAAAATCATCACGAAGTGCCAGTCCAATTTTCATAATTTTTTCGTCGGCCAATAAGTCGGCCAATTCTTTCGGAAAACCAATTTTATTGAGCCGAAAAAGAAAGCAATGTTCTAAACTTGAAATTTGAACTAACGAAATTTTATGATGCACACCACGCGTAAACGAAGGTTTAGTTTCGGTATCAACACCTAAAAAAGCACTTTGTTTCAAAACAGCAACGGCATCTTTCACTTGCCAAAGTTCATCAACAAGCGTAATTTTACCTTCAAACACCGAAATAGGCATTTGATTTACTTCCTCCTTTGATATTTTTGATTTAAACATAAAACTATTACAACAAAAGTTGATTATCATTCAAATCATCATCGTCCTGCAAAAAATTCAGAAACGAGTTTCTGTTTAATTTTGTTTTTTCAATTGATTGTTCATCATCCTCTATATTAAAACTTTCGCTAAACCTTACTGCATGTAAAGCCTTGAGTGCGTTTAGATTTTTCTGCCCCCAATGCTGACCAAAAGCTTCGATACAAACTACCAATGCATCGTTCATTATATCCACATCCATAGTTTGATAATTGGCAGCAAAATCTTTTAATTCTTGATAAATATCTGCTAAATCTTCGGATACAAAGGCGGCAATTGGTGTATCGCTAATAGCCATATCCGGATGAAAAACTTCTAAATACGAATCGTCGGCACCTAACAGTTGTTCTACTTGTTCTTTTACAAACAAATAATCTTCTTCAGTTACAAATCGTTCAGGCGCATCATCAAAAACACTTTCGACTACCGGTAATAATGAAGCTTTTAGATATAGAAATGGAAGTAATTTTACTGAACGCTGAATAAATTCTTTACGACTTTGTTCGGTAGCTTGCTCCAAAAACAAACAAGTTTCGGCCGCAACAGTAACAAATTCGATTACTGAGGGCGTATAAACTATATGGTCGGGTAATTTTTCAGATTCCATGATGGTATTTTTAAACGTTGCAAAAGTAACAAAAAAAAGACAATATTCGAAATGAAACTTTTCAACACGAAATTGATTAAATTTCTCGAACAAATTGGACTTACTTATTGTTTTAATATTGAAAACTCTCCAATTTTACACTTTAAATCAATAGCCTTATGGAAGACAAGTTAGTTACACTTAAAACTTACGAAACTGTAGTAGAAGCCCTTTTCGATCAAGAATTATTGCGCGAAAACGGTATTGACTCAACACTTAATAACGAAAACATTGTTGAATTAATGCCTATGTTTGGTGACATAAACGAAGGTTTACGTCTGTTGGTATTCGAAAAAGATTTTGATAAATCGATTCAAACTTTAGAAGATTATCAACAAAACTTGTAATGTTATAAATTAACATGCAATAGTTTAGATGACTTTATAACAGTATTGAACCAAGCTGGTATACCGCAAACGCAATAAACCATGCCAATGCTGTGGTATAAACCATGGTAAATAGCGCCCAACGCCAATTGGCTTCTTTGCGAATAGCCGCAATAACCGCCACACACGGAAAATAGATTAAAATAAACAGCATAAATGAGATGGAAGCAAGTGGTGTAAAAACATCCCTGCCTTTGAGCGTTCCACTATTATGTTTTTGCTCTTTAATTCTAGTTTTAAGTGTTTCGGTATCATTTACCGATGCATTTTCGGACAGATACAAAACACCCATTGTACTAACAACAACCTCTTTAGCAGCCAAACCGGTTAGTATACTCACACCCATTTTCCAATCGAATCCTAATGGTGTAATGACAGGTTCGATGGCATGACCCAGCTGACCAATATATGATTTTTCTTGTTTCTCAGCAATTTTTTCGTTATTTAAAACAGCAATTGCGTCGTTTTTTTGCTGCAAATTCAAGGACTTATTTTGCTGTATTTTACTGATTTGTGCTTCGAAATCCTTGCTGTAATTTATATTTGTGGGAAAATAACCCAATGCCCAAATAAGCACCGATGCAATTAGAATTACATTTCCCATTTTTTTAATATATTCGCGCCCTTTGTACCACATGTGGAGGCTTGAGTTTTTTAAAGTTGGCTTGCGATATGGAGGCAATTCCATTACAAAAGGAACATCTTTTTGCTTAAATGCCACTTTACGAAGCCCCAAAGCCGTTATAATACCCAATATTATTCCAGTAAAATAAATCCCAAACAGCACCAAACCTTGATTTGCTGGAAAAACTGCCGAAATTATCAATACATATACTGGAAGCCGCGCACTGCAGGACATGAACGGCGTGATGAGCATGGTTAAAATTCTATCTTTCTTGTTTTCGAGTGTACGAGTGGCCATAATGGCTGGAACATTACATCCAAAACCCATGATAAGTGGAATAAATGATTTACCGTGCAGTCCAATTTTATGCATCAGTTTATCCATAATAAACGAAGCACGAGCCATATAACCCGTATCTTCCATTAACGAGATAAAGAAAAAAAGTATGAGAATATTAGGCAAGAAAATTATAACGCCCCCTACTCCACCAATAATTCCGTTGACCAATAAATCGCGCAGTGCACCTCCAGGCAATGTTTGCTGTACCCAATTCGAGAACAATCCTACACCAGCATCGATCCAGGCCATGGGATAACTTCCAAGTGTAAATGTAGCTTGAAACATTAACCACATAAAAAACACAAAAATAGGAAAACCAAAAAAACGATGCGTCAGAATATCATCGTATTCACGTTTTGATTTTCGTCGGTCTTGCTTAGTTACAAGATAAGTTTCCTTAAGCGCACCATCAATAAAACCGTATTTTGCATCGGTAAGTATCGTTTCCGACTTTTCGTTTAAGGATTTTTCAAGTTGATGTACAGTAGATTTTGCAACCGATTTAAGATTTTCATAATTATCGAATTGCTTTAAATAATGCAACATGGTTTTATCGGTTTCGAGCAATTTTATAGCTACAAAACGCGATGATATTTTATCTCTAATCTTAGGATTTTTCCAAATTTCGGTCTGAATATCTCGTATGCATTTTTCAATAATTTCGCCGTAATTGATATGAATATGACGCACAATTGGGTCTCTATCCTCATACACTTCAATCAGCTTTGCAAACAATTCATCAATGCCACGTCCCTTTGGTGCTACGGTTGGTATAATAGGTATACCCAGCATTTCACTCAAAGCTACGTAATCAAACTTAACCGCTTTTTTCTCCAACTCGTCGTACATATTAAGTGCTATTACCACTTTAATATTCATATCAATAAGTTGTGTGGTCAGAAATAAATTGCGTTCTAAGTTCGAAGCATCTACCACATTTACAACAATATCGGGCATTTTTTCGGTTATATGTTTGCGCACATACAATTCCTCAGGCGAATATTCGGTTATGGAGTAAGTACCCGGCAGATCAACTAGCCGAAAAACATAATCGTCCTTTTTTACTTTGGCTTCCTTAGCATCTACTGTTACACCGCTGTAATTGCCCACTCGCTCATGCGATCCCGAAGCAAAATTGAACAAAGTGGTTTTTCCGCAATTGGGATTGCCAACTAAGGCTATATTTATAGTTTTTCCTTTTTTAAGTGCTGAACGTTTCAGTTTTTCCTCGTCAATTACACCATTAAAATCAGCATCAGCACTATGATAGTCGGCGACTGACACTACTTCAATGAGGTTTGCCTCGCTTCGACGTAACGAAACATTATAACCCATTATTTGGTATTCAACAGGATCTAACAATGGAGCATTTTTAACAACCTTCACCAATTTTCCTTTCACAAAACCCATTTCGGTTATGCGTTTGCGAAAAGCTCCATGTCCAAGCACTTTGGTTATTATAGCCTCGTTGCCCGTAGTAATATCCGATAAATAATTATTTTTCTTCGACATAATTAAACTTCGGTATTATTTATCTTAGAGGGAGAAAAATCAATTAAATCGCGAGACGAAGATGCCAGCAAACCAACCGACCATTTAATGATAACGAGCGAACTAACAATTGCTACTAAAGGGTCGATATACACTATATTAAAATACTTTGCTACTAGCAAACCAACTATAGCCGAAACACTGGTAAGCGCATCGGCCAATACATGCAAGTATGCCGCTTTAATATTATGATCCGACTCATGATGTTCGTGATGTAACAATCGAGCACTTATTATATTAACTATTAATCCAATTATTGCCACAATTATTGCGTCGTTATACACAATATTTTGTGGAACGAAAAACCTCTCCATAGCTTCGACCATAATAAAAAGGGCAAATAGCAATAACATTAGTCCACTACTATAGCCCGAAAGAGCTAAAATTTTGGAACTATCGCCTGTGAAACTCGTTTTTTTTGATAACCTACGGACAATAACATAAGCCACCCAACTAAGACCAATAGCAAAAACATGCGATCCCATGTGAATACCATCGGCTAGCAAAGCCATTGATTTTGTGCTAATTCCATAAAAAACCTCCACTAACATGGTTATGGCAGTAAGCATAACCACCCATAATGTTCGTTTTTCGTTTTTGGATATATTCATTATTTTGAAAATTAAAATTTACATTTAGTCCTTTTTGCCTTTTAAAACAAATAACTTTTGAGTAGGTTTAAAATAAGTGTACAAAATTAATGATATAAAACCAGAATCAGGTATATAAAAACACATTGCAAACAAAATACCTATTATTAGGTATGAGTATATATTCGAAAACGAGCAATATTTCTCATTTTATTTCGTATTAGAATTAAATTTTTATATATTTGTGGCAAAATATATTACAAAAAAAAATTAATTTGCGATAGCATTTTTCCGATATATATTACAAACTATTCGTTTTTGATGCTCTATATTTGCCAACGAATATTTTATGTGATTATTTCAAACTTTTAATTATGTACACAAGTAACTCGCATAATTATAAACTTTGGTTTAAAAACATGTTTTAATGCTCGTTTCATACTAAAAAATGAACATTCCAAATTGATTATAAAATTAACAAACAAAAAAAGATAAGTTTCAGTATTAACTCCAAAAACAATAGTGTTATGAACATTTCAATTGTAGGAACTGGCTATGTTGGCCTCGTATCGGGCGCCTGTTTGGCCGAAACTGGTGCAGTAGTTTACTGTATCGATGTAAATCAGAGCAAAATTGACAGTCTCAACAATGGCATTATGCCAATTTATGAGCCTGGATTAGAAGACATTGTAAAACGTAACGTTCTGAAAGAAAGATTATTTTTCAGAACAAACCTATCAGAAGTAGTTAACGAAAGCGATGCAATTTTTATTGCAGTAGGTACACCACCCGATGAAGATGGAAGTGCCGATTTGAAATATGTTTTAGGTGTAGCCCGCGAAATTGGCCAACACTTGAATAATTATTCGGTAATTGTTACTAAAAGTACTGTTCCAGTAGGTACAGCTAAAAAAGTGAAAGCAGCCATACAAGATGAATTGGACAAACGAGGTGTAAATGTTGAATTTGATGTTGCATCGAATCCTGAATTCCTTAAAGAAGGTAATGCTGTAGATGACTTTTTAAAACCCGACCGCATTGTAGTTGGTGTAGAAACCGAAGCAGCCGAAAAAGTTTTAAAAAGACTATATAAACCATTTGTATTGAATAATCATCCAATTTTTGTCATGGATATTACTTCTTCGGAAATGACGAAATATGCTGCAAACTCCATGTTGGCTACAAAAATCAGTTTTATTAATGACATAGCCAATCTTTGCGAAATAGTTGGAGCCGATATTAATCAAGTACGTAAAGGCATAGGTGCCGACTCACGTATTGGTAATCGATTCCTATATCCGGGTGTTGGTTATGGAGGTTCATGTTTCCCGAAAGATGTACAGGCTTTAATTAAAACTGCTAAAAGTTTGGATTACGATTTAAAAGTATTGCAAGCGGTTGAAGAAGTAAATATGAACCAAAAAACAGTACTTTTCAAAAAAATAATGAATCATTTTGGAGGTTACATCAAAGGTAAAACCATAGCAATTTGGGGATTATCCTTTAAACCCGAAACAGATGATATGCGTGAAGCACCATCGTTGGTTTTAATTGAAAGTTTACTCGAAAAAGGAGCAATTGTGGCTGTTTATGACCCAATTGCTATGCACGAAGCACAACGCACGCTGGGCGACAGAGTGAAATTCTGCAAAGATATGTACGAAACACTTATTGGTGCTGATGCATTGGCAGTTGTGACCGAATGGAGTGAGTTCCGATTACCAAACTTCAAAGTTATGGAACGCCTCATGAACGATAAAGTGTTGTTTGATGGAAGAAATATTTTTGACCTTGAACAAATTGTAGATTTTGGCTTCAAATACCATAGCATTGGTCGCAGAGCTATAAATGTATAAAATAATGGATAACGGGAGTATGATTATTTCTATCTCCCGTTATTTATTTTTTATACCAGTTACCAGTTTACTAATTCACCTGTTAAGGTAACACCATGAATATCATTTATTTAATAATACATATTTTTGAATATGTAGTTTATTCGTATTTTGCTCTAGCATCAATTTATGTATTAATTTTTGCCATAGGCTCAATATTTAAAAAAAAGCAAATCCTAGTTACTGCTTCCCGTTTGCGTAAGGTAGCTGTATTAATACCTGGATATAAAGAAGATAATGTAATTGTAGATGTGGCTGAAAAAGCATTAATACAAAATTATCCAACCGAGAAATTTGATGTAGTAATCATAGCAGATTCGTTTCAACCCGAAACTATTGCTAATTTGAAAAAATTACCAATTAAACTCATTGAAGTTTCGTTCGACAAAAGCACAAAATCCAAGGCATTAAACAAAGCAATGTCAATATTGCCAACCGATTATGAGATAGCATTAATTCTTGATGCCGATAACGTAATGGAACCAGATTTTGTATCGAAAATTAACGATGCATTTGATGCTGGTTTTACTGTTGTGCAGGGACATAGAGTAGCCAAAAACACGAATACTTCATTTGCAGTTTTGGATGCGGTGAGCGAAGAGCTCAACAACTCTATTTTCCGAAAAGGACATCGTATGCTAGGACTTTCGTCGGCTCTAATTGGCTCCGGAATGGCATTTGACTATGCACAATTTAAACAACGTATGACCGAAATTCATGCAATTGGAGGCTTTGACAAAGAATTGGAATTAACCTTATTGCGCGATGGGTACACCATTGAATACTTAAACGATGCTCTGGTTTACGATGAAAAAGTTCAGAAAGTAGAAGTATTCGAAAATCAACGAAAACGCTGGTTATCGGCCCAATTTATCTACTTTGGAAGGTTCTTTTTCTCGGGTGTAAAACATCTTTTATTGAACGGAAATATCGATTTCTTTGATAAGGTGTATCAGATGGTTTCGCCACCGCGCGTTTTGCTTTTAGGAATAACTACCATTATTACTGCATTTTACATAGTTATTCAACTAGCATTTCCCGAAAACACGATATTATCCATTTCATCAGAGTGTTGGTTTTCGGTATTTGGATCAGTAGTTGTGGCTTTTTTATTGAGTATACCATCAAAGTTTTACAACAAACAAACATTCAAAGCTTTACTTACATTACCTAAAGCATTTATTTCCATGTTTTTATCCTTATTCAAACTCAAAGGAGCCAATAAAAAATTTATACATACGCAGCATGGAGCTTGATTAGTTTGTAAGGTTATAAAGTTCATAAAGTTATAAGGCTAATAAGGTTATAAAATTCATAAGGTAAGAGATAATCATATTATCACATCAACACATCATCACATCAATATTATGAAAATAGGCATTGAAGGACAAAGGCTTTATCGCAAGAAAAAACACGGCATGGACATGGTGGCGTTGGAGTTGATAAAAAACTTACAACTCATCGACTCCACAAATGAATATATTATTTTTGTGAAGCCAGATGAAGACCATACTTGTATTCCTGCAGCTCCCAATTTTAAGATTGTAGAACTAGGTGGTGGACCATACCCTACTTGGGAACAAATAGCATTGCCGCGGGCAGCTGCTCAGTATGGATGCGATGTATTGCATTGCACAAGTAATACAGCTCCAATATTTTGCAAAGTGCCACTAATCACCATTATACACGACATTATTTACCTCGAAAGTATAAGTGTTTTCAAAAAAGGAGGTACTTTGTATCAGAAATTTGGTAATTTGTATCGCCGTTTAGTAGTTCCCATTGTTGCCCGAAAAAGTAAAATCATAACTACTGTATCGGAATTTGAATGTAACCGTATGCGTCAGTTTATGGGGCTTGGCGACAAACTTGTAGCTGTATATAATGGCGTTGGTGAGCATTTTAAAAAAATATCCGACGATGACGTACTTAAACTAGCAAAAATAAAATACAAATTACCTGATCATTTTATGTTCTTCTTGGGAAATACCGATCCTAAAAAAAACACTCCAAATGTACTGAAAGCCTTTGCCGAATTTAATGCTACGAGCCAAGTTAAATACAAATTGGTAATGCTTGATTATGATGAATCGGCTTTAATGCAGGTTTTGAACGACATTGGCCATCCCGAAATTCGCAAAGATATAGTTATGACAGGCTATGTACCAAATACCGAAATGCCTGCCATTATCAATCAATGTAAAGTATTTCTATACCCTTCGTTACGCGAGAGTTTTGGTATTCCGATACTCGAAGGAATGGCTTGTGGTGTACCTGTTATTACATCAAACACATCGTCGATGCCCGAAATTGCTGGTGATGCAGCTGCCATAGTTGACCCAACTAAACCTGACGAAATTGTAGCTGCCATACAACGAATTTTATCCGACGAAGCCTATAATAACGATTTATGTGAAAAAGGAATAGCTCGTGCCAAAAAATTTTCGTGGCGTGCAATGGCTGAAAGGTATTTGGAATTATATAAAAAAATAGCAAAATGAAACGCATTGGCATTCATACCATTATCGATTATGTAAACTACGGAAATCGTTTACAAAATTATGCTGCGCAGGAAATTTTAAAATCGCTTGGTTTTGAAGTGGAAAGTATTGTAAATTATCCAACTAAGCCAATTGAAGCTGGACTTGCATTTACATTAACTCGCATTCGGAATGCTGTGAAACTCTCACCATTTACATTGATAAAAAAAGCCTGGCAAAAAATTATCGAACGTAAAAAACTAGCTTTATACCAAGCCTGTCAGCAAGCCAAAGCGCTGTCATTCAAAACTTTTTCGGATAAATACATTACCGAAAGTGATTATGTGCTGACTTTGGCAAATATTCCTGATAATTTAAATCAACGATACGATTTTTGCATAGTAGGTAGCGATCAAAT
>CAYXQZ010000040.1:0-7223 GCA_964466415.1 uncultured Paludibacter sp. | reverse complement strand
TGGTTTGTACCGATTCGTTTCACTGTATCATTTTTTCGATGCATTTTAAGAGTCCTTTTGTTGTTTTCGACCGCGAAGGAAAAAGCGCTCCAATGGGTTCCCGCATAGACACTTTATTAGGAAAATTCCATTTCGAAGAAAGAAAACAACATTTGCTCGAAAGCAACCAAAAATATTTTGATATTGACTTTGAACATGTTCCTGAAATAATGGAAAAGGAACGTAAAAAGGTAAATGATTATTTGACAATTGCTTTGGAGTCTAAAGTCTAAGGTCAAAATGACGATAAAACATCAATTAATTAAGGCGAAGCCCTATTATCGCGAAGCAAATAACGTGCGAAGCACCAAATAACGCGTAGCAAATAACGGCGTAGCCAGAAAAACGTACGAAGAACAAGAAAAAATGGCAATAAACCAACTAAAAACAGGTGCACTTCTATCCTATATACTTATTGGGCTAGGCAGCATCATATCAATACTTTACACTCCTATTATGCTACGGCTATTGGGGCAAAGCGAGTATGGATTGTATAGTTTAGTAGGTTCAGTTATTGCTTATCTTGGATTATTTAATTTTGGTTTTGGAAGCGCATATATAAAGTATTTTTCGGTTTACAAAGCCAATAACGATAAAGTAGGACTTGCTTCGCTGAATGGCATGTTTTTTTTAATATTTTCGGCATTAGGTATATTGGCTGTAGCTGCAGGATTAATTTTAGCTGTAAACTCTGACATTATATTTGGCAATAAACTTACAGTGTATGAATTATCAAAAGCAAGAATTTTGATGATTATCATGGTTATAAACACTGCCATTACATTTCCTGCCATTGTTTTCAATTCTTATATTAGTGCCATCGAAAAGTTTGTTTTTCAGAAAGTACTATTACTTGTAAAAACAATAGCAAGTCCACTTGTAATGATTCCCGTTTTAATAATGGGCTACGGGTCGGTTGGGATGGCAATTGTTGTTACCATTCTGGCTTTGATAATTGAAATAATAAATGTGTGGTTTTGCTTCCGAAAAGCAGATTTTCAATTATTATTCAAAAAATTTGAAATAAATCAGATCAAAGAACTTTTTATTTTTTCATCCTTTATATTTATGAATTTGCTCGTGAATCAAATAAACTGGAATGTGGATAGATTTATTATAGGTTGGTTTAGAGGCACTGTTGAAGTGGCTGTTTATAGCATTGCAGCACAGCTAAACACTTATTATTTAACGTTTTCGACAGCCATATCCAATGTATATATTCCGCGCGTTAACCAAATGATAGCGAGCAAATGTAGCAATTGGGAACTTACAGAGTTATTTGCCCGCTTAGGCCGATTACAATTTATTGTACTTTCGCTTGTAATTGGATTATTGATATTTTTCGGCATGCCATTTATAAACTTGTGGGCTGGCGCTGATTATAGTCGCTCGTATTATATGGCACTTATCATAATGATACCTGTTACCATTCCACTTATTCAGAATCTTGGCATAGAAATTCAACGTGCTAAAAACCAGCATAAGTTTCGCTCTTGGGTATACCTTTTTATAGCTTTAGGTAACATTCTTATTTCCATTCCATTAACAAAACTATTTGGAGGTATTGGAGCTGCAATAGGAACAAGTATAGCCTTAACAATTGGAAATATTTTTATTATGAATTGGTATTATCATACTAAAGTGGGGTTGGATATACATTATTTCGGCAAACAAATAGCTGCTTTATTACCAGCATTATTAATTCCTGCTATTACAGGTTACCTAATAATGCACTATATAAATTTAAATTATATTCCAAATTTCATAATTTACGCTACTGTTTTCATACTCATTTTCAGCACTTCAATGTGGTTTATAGGTCTAAATAAATATGAGAAAGATCTAATATCGAATCCAATAAGAAAGTTAATAGGGAAATTTTCAAAATTATAAATAAAAAAAATCGACAAACATATATGTTAGAAAGCATTAAATATAAGATTAAGAGCTTATTGCCAAAACGTTTGCTCTATTTTTATCATCTCGGCACTGCTCGCCGTGCAGCCGACTATGATTTACGTCGTAGGGTTTATGATAAAGTGTATAATGACGGAGCAGCTGAAAAAGTGAAACGCGATTTAACTTTACTATATCACATTGTTGAGAAAGGACTTACCATGCCCGTACCACGTCCAGGATTTGGCAAAAAAGTAGTTATCGACCTTTGTAATGTAGTATTGAGGTACGAACGAATGAATTTAGCACAAGACCAAATGGAGTTTGTACAATCGGTAACAGTGCTGAAAGAATATAATAAACTTCATAAAGAAATTGGGTTTCAGTTAGACGATGACGTAATTGAAAGGCTAAATCGTGTAGTTAATCGATTTGATAATGTTAAAGGATTAGAGCAAATTGATATTTCGGAAATGGAGTATTTTAAGAACGTAAATGCGCCGTTCGATGTATTTTGCCGCTCACGCTTTTCGGTTCGAAATTACACCAACAAAGAAATTCCGCTCGAAGTATTGTATGATTGTATTGATTTGGCTCAAAAGTCACCTTCGTTTTGCAACCGGCAGCCAACACGAGTGTATATCGTAAAATCGGAAGCTACCAAACAAGCTATACTCGATGTTCAAAACGGCAATCGTGGATTCGGACATTTAGCCGAAACGCTGATTGTACTTTCGTCGGTTATTTCAACCACCAAAGATATACATGAACGTTTCGAGAATCATTTAAATGGTGGTATGTTTGCCATGACACTTCTTAACGCATTACATTTCAACAAAATAGCAGCATGCTCGTTAAATTGGAGTGTATCGTCGGATAAAGATATAACAATGCGCAAACTACTTAACATACCTGAAAATGAAGTTGTTTTGTTAGTAATTTCGTGTGGCTATCCACCCGAAAACTTTAAAATGGCAGCATCACCTCGCAAAAAAGCAAATGAAATAACATCAATATCATGAAAACACTTGAAATCAGCTTTTGGATACTACTTGGTATCGTTTTTTATACCTATTTAGGGTATGGAATTGTTCTTTTTGTACTATTACGTATAAAGCGATTGTTTAAAAAGAAAAAAGAAGTATTTTTGACCGACGATGAGCTCCCTGAAGTAACGTTGCTAATTGCAGCCTACAACGAAGAAGATTTTGTGGCAAAAAAAGTGGAAAACACACGATCGTTAAACTATCCACAGCAAAAACTGCATCAAATGTGGTGCACCGATGGTTCGAACGACCGCACTCCTGAACTTTTGGCGGCATATCCCGATGTTGTGGTACTTCACAAGCCAGAACGTGCTGGTAAAATAGCTGCTATGAATAGAGCTGTGAAATTTGTAAAAACACCGATTGTTATTTTTTCGGATGCTAATACTTTGCTTGGTAAAGAATCGATTCGGAAGATAGCCGAAATGTTTAGCAATCCCAAAACGGGTTGTGTATCGGGCGAAAAACGAATTTTCAACGACGACTCCGAAGCGGCCTCTGCTGCTGGCGAAGGGCTTTATTGGAAATATGAATCCACTCTTAAACGCTGGGATGCTGAGCTTTACTCAGCAGTGGGCGCAGCTGGTGAGTTGTTTGCCATACGTACCGAACTGTTCAACGAAGTAGAACCAGATACGCTCCTCGACGATTTTATTATTTCGCTACGTGTGGCCATGCAAGGCTTCAAAATTGATTACGACCCCGAAGCTTATGCAATTGAAACAGCTTCGGCCAATGTAAAAGAGGAATTGAAACGCAAAATACGCATTGCAGCAGGCGGTATACAGTCGGTAGTGCGATTATACCCTTTACTTAACATATTCAAATACAGGTTGCTTTCGTTTCAGTATATTTCGCATCGCGTTTTGCGCTGGACAATTACACCCGTGGCATTGGTATTGTTATTATTCGCAAATATTGCTTTAGCACCATTTAGCACTTTCTTTTTGATAGTTTTGGGGTTGCAAATTTTGTTTTATCTTTCGGCTTATATTGGTTATATTTTAGAAGACAAAAAGCTGAAGGTGAAGATTTTCTTTGTTCCATATTATTTTTATATAATGAATTACGCTGTCTTTATGGGCTTTGGACGCTATATAAAAAAATCGCAAAGTGTAAATTGGGAACGGGCGAAGAGAGGATAAATTAGTTTGTAAAGTTTATAAAGTTCAAAAGGTTTGTAAAGTTTTTGTTTTTTAAAATGTAAATGGTAAATATATAAATAGTAAATAAAATTATGAGTAGAATTTTAATAACAGGTGGTGCGGGCTTTTTGGGTTCACACTTGGGTGACAAGCTATTAGCTCAGGGTCACGAAGTAATTTGTTTAGACAATTTTTTCACAGGACGTCGCAAAAATATCGAACATAATTTGAAACATCCTTACTTCGAATTTGTACGACACGATGTTACAAGTCCTTACATGGCCGAAGTGGACGAAATCTACAATTTGGCTTGTCCGGCTTCGCCCGTGCATTACCAATACAACCCTATTAAAACGGTTAAAACATCGGTTATGGGTGCTATCAATATGCTTGGATTGGCCAAACGTGTAAAAGCGAAAATTTTACAAGCCTCAACCAGCGAAGTTTATGGCGATCCACATGTTCATCCACAACCTGAAGCATATTGGGGTAATGTAAACACCATTGGAATACGCTCTTGCTACGACGAAGGTAAGCGATGTGCCGAAACATTGTTTATGGACTATCATCGCCAAAATGGGGTTAAAATTAAAATTATTCGCATTTTCAATACCTACGGACCACGCATGAACCCCGATGACGGACGAGTTGTTTCGAATTTTATTGTACAAGCACTAAGAGGTCAGGATATTACTATTTTCGGCGATGGTCAACAAACACGGAGTTTTCAGTATGTAGATGATTTATTGGAAGGTATGGTGCGCCTAATGGGCACTGATGACTCTGTAACTGGGCCTGTAAACGTTGGAAATCCGAATGAGTTTACAATGCTCGAGTTAGCCACCAAAGTAATTGACCTAACAGGTTCGAAATCGAAATTAATTTATGAAGCACTTCCTGCCGACGACCCAAAACAACGACAACCTGATATTCGACTTGCTGGAGAATTGTTAAACGGCTGGAAACCAAACATTCAACTGGAAGAAGGTTTAATTAAAACAATTGCTTATTTCGAAGAAGAATTGAAATTGAAGTAGATTTTTATAGAAACAAAAAACGCAAATCGAATTAAATTAGATTTGCGTTTTTGTTCTCACTATACTTCTTTACATATAAAACCCTGTTGTTCAAGTGCTTTTAGAAATTTTTCAGAAAAAAACTCATTATTTTTTTTGGTATACCGAACATCTGTAAATACTTGTGCCAAGGTTTCTTTGTTATTATCAGCTACAAATTTTTTATAAAACTCCATTTCTTCTTTTTCCGAATAAAGAGCGTCAATAGTTTGTGATGTAAAGTCCTTATAGGTTTCAAAATGAACTACCGATGCCAATGGAAGTCGATCAGTAATAGGAGGAGTTGTTTCGGGATAACCAATTGTAAGTGTTGTAACTGGCATTACTAGTTGTGGCAATTGCAACGTATCAATAATTTCCTGAGCATTGTAAGTAGTTGTACCTAAATAACAAATACCCAACCCAGCAGTTTCGGCAGCAATAGCTACCGTTTGTGCAAAAATAATGGCATCGACAGCAGCTGCCATAAATGATTGAAAATTAGCATATCCTGGCTCAGCATTACGATGTTTACACCATTGAGTTATCCGATTAAAATCGGCACAAAAAGTGAGCACCACAGGAGCCTGCATGAGCATTGGTTGATTAAAATGAGCTGGCGACAATTGCTTTTTTAAGTCTTCGTCGGTGGTAACAACAACGCTATATGCCTGCATATTGCCCGTATTGGACGATTGTGCACCTGCTTCGAGAATTTGTTGAAGTAATTTTTTATCAATGGTTTGTTTGCTGTAATTACGAATAGTACGTCGTTGGGTAAGAAATTCGAACATAATGTAGGTATTTGATATTTTTTGAAATGCAAAGATACAACTTGCGACCATATTTTGAAGTAATGACCTTTTGATTTTTGATATAAAAACCCTGATTTTTGAATTTTATTATTAAAAACACGAATTTTATTCAAACTATCTTATATTATTTTTGTTTATGTTGTCAGGAAATAAATTTTTATTCGATAACTTTGCAAAATAATTAAACAACAACAACGATGGCTTTACAAATTGGTGATAAAGCGCCTGATAGTTTGGGCGTAAATCAAAACGGAAAAGAAATTAAACTTTCGGATTACACTGGAAAAAAAATAGTTTTATATTTTTACCCCAAGGATAGTACTCCTGGATGTACAGCACAAGCATGTAGCTTACGCGACAATTATGAAGCATTATTAAGCAAAGGTTATGTAGTTTTTGGTGTGAGTGCCGATAGTGAAAAATCGCATCTCCGTTTTATTGAAAAACAAAATCTACCGTTTGATTTAATTGCCGATACCGAAACGAAACTTTCAGCTCAGTTTGGCACTTGGGGCGAAAAATCAATGTATGGCCGTCAGTATATGGGAATGTTCCGTACTACCTTCATTATCAACGAGAATGGCATTATTGAAAAAATAATATACCCTAAAGAAGTAAACACAAAAACGCACGCACAACAAATTATTGATTAAATACAATAGAAAAAATTATGAGAAACAATTTTAATCCGTGGCATCAGGTAGTGCCAAGTACAGAGTCACCTGATATTGTGAAAGGAATTATTGAGATTCCAAAAGGCAATCGTGCCAAATACGAGCTTGACAAAGAAAGTGGACTATTACGCCTGGACAGAGTGCTTTACTCTTCGATGTATTATCCTCACAATTATGGATTTATACCTCAAAGCTATTGTGACGACCATGACCCATTGGATATTTTGATACTTTCGCAAATTGAAGTAGTTCCACTTTGTATTGTCGAAGCAAGAGTAATTGGAGTTATGCGAATGTTAGATAATGGTGAGGCCGACGATAAGATTATTGCTGTGGCTGTTGGTGACCCTAGCGTAAACCATTACAACGATGTATCGGAATTACCACAGTATTTGATTCAAGAAACAATGAGTTTTTTTGAAGATTATACCAAATTGGAAAAGAAAACTGTAATAGTTGAAAAATTCTTCGAAAAAGCTGTTGCGATGCAAATTTTAGAGGATAGTTATAAAATGTATAAAAAACATTACGGCGAACTACACAAATGGTTTTT
>CAYXQZ010000039.1:16172-21881 GCA_964466415.1 uncultured Paludibacter sp. | reverse complement strand
CTGTGTCCGTTTTGGATAATAAAAACATCGCCGGCTGTATTAAAATAAAGAGGTGAAGTACCTGTACCATCCGTTCCTGTTTTCCAGTTAGTTAATACTGTGGCATCTACGTTTCCTGTTGAATAATAAGTGGTGGCAGCATTTAATACACCAACACTAAATGAAAAAGCAATGACTAGAAGTAAAGTAATTTTTTTCATAAAACTTATTTTTTATGGTTGTTAATTAATAGTTTGCGCAGAACTGATTTCTCAATTTTTCGCAATACAAAAATAGATATCCTGTGACAATAATCTGAACATAATTCTTTCAAAGATGAACAATCAATTGAGATTACAGCAGAATTTTACGATAAGAAAGTGAATTTTCATTTTTTATACCAACTAAATACATTCCGCGTCTTAATCCACTAATATCGAACTGAATATACTCCTCGCTTCCCGATGACATTTTACTATTTATTGTGTGTCCCAGGCTATTCACCAATTTAACTTCGGCTCTGAATGGCGTTTCGATTTTTACAAATAAAGTATTTAAATCTTTTCTTACAAAAGCAATCGTATTTTCGTTTCGTATATTGCCATTAATTGTGGCTGTTGATTTATTTTCATATTCAACTACCAGCTCGGCGCCCTTCGCTTTTGATGTGAGGTAGGCATCAAAAGTCATATAGGGATTAATTGCGTATCCATCAGGAAATTTTTTAGGAAGCACAAAATAGTTGAAAAGAAAAGTAATAGCATTACCACTAACCCATGTAGACTTAGAAACAATTTCGTTGATAATATAGTCAACTCCCGGACTCATAATAGTATCTGCACTATTAGTAGTGAATGGATTCCAAATTGCTTCACGTGTTGTTTTGGCTTTTGAGCTAATACTAAATGCTGTATTATTCAAAGTTGGTGAATTTGAGCTGTTTTCGGCAGTAATTTGCACACAGTTAAACTCTTCAAAATTTGAAACAAAATTGTAGAACTTTAGATATGCGTTTAAAATTTTTGCAGCTTGTGGAATCTGGACATTGTTGAAGCGGATTGCAGTAATTTTCCCGTTTATTGAGTCAATAATTGGTTTAATATTCAGTGTTACTGAGCCACCTTTTTGCTCTATTGCATATCCTCCGGTTACAACTTTCGAAACCGATGTTGTAAAAGCCGGCTTTGCATCGTTGGCTGAAATTGTATACATATTTGTAGCATTGTATTCATACGCACCAATGTCGATAACCCCAATCGCACGTAGTTTCAAGTTGTAGTCAAATTCGAGATTGTTTGTAAAACCACTGTTAATGGCTGGTGAAGATGCTTGCAAATTAAAGTTCTTCGGTGCTGTAGTTGGATTTATAAAAAGCGGTTCGGCAAGTTTACTATTTGTACCTAATGCGCTTAATGTACCTTTGTTTCCAAGATTATTTTGCAGCACTAAACCTGCCGGACGGTTTACAATATTAATCGGAGTTGAATCATCGTAAATAATATTGTTACGAACAATAATATTATTTCCACCTATAGCATCAATACTCACACCTCTGCCAATCAGTGTGTTATTCTCAATAATTACATTTTCTACTAAATAACCCGTATCGCTGAAATCAACAATTGATATTCCATTGCCGGAAATAAGGTCGTACACAATATTGTTGTACACACGCACATTGAGCATGTCATTGCCACGTTCCGAGGAAATAACAATACCACTTGTGCAATTATATACTTCATTATTAAAAACGTGTATATTAGCATCGAACGATTCGAAGGCGTCTACATATATACCAAGCTTGGCCGGCAGATTATACACTTTATTCCCAAATACACGAACATGTTTTGAACCTTTTACATCGATACCTTCGCCTCCATTGGTGTTTGTAGTACCATTACGAACGATATTATTCGACACATCCACATATTCACAGCCCGAAAGCGTAAGACATTCACCCCACGAAGTTGTACAGGCAGCGTCCACAATATTGTTATTGACTTTTGAAAAACTACAACTCAACATTCTGATAGCAGGGTTTGTAAAATTATTGAATTGATTGTTCTCAATCTCAATATGATCTCCACCACTCGAGACACCAATACCAGCATTTTGGAATTTTAATCCCGAAACTCTGATATAACTATTGCTCCCTAAATTGAATAATGGAATTGTATTTACGGCCAATTCCGCTCCATCAATAATTACATTTGCGTTGAGGTATGGAGCAAAAGTGATATAGCCTGCCGGTGAACCTGAAACTTTTAATACAATTCGCTCTTTATACGTTCCACCAAGTATATATACTGTTGAGCCCGGAACCACATTAGCGTTTTTAGCAGCATAATTAATTGTTTTCCACGGAGAATTAAGTGTGCCAGCATTGGCATCGTTTCCCGTTGGAGATACGTAAATATTTTGACCGTAAACACCTGGTAATGTAAACAGTAACGTAAAAATCAAGAAAGTTCGAAAGACATTTGTAAACACCATCAATCAATTATTTTATGGAGTATTTAATAAAAAGAACTGAATTGGGTTCAATTCCAATTTGTTGCTTCATTTTAAGTTTTTTGTTCATCCAAACATCCTGCAATTTTGCTTTGCTTTTGCCTGTGAAACCAAGCAATTCAGCGTTTAAAGTAAGGTTCTGAAGATTGGATAAATCGCGATTAAACACACCAATCCATCCTTCTTTGGGATTGTTTTTTGATATTGTTTTCCAAACTTCGATTTTATTTTTTTCGTACACCAGTTTTCCCATCACACCATTCTGATTACATTTTATCATTTCAGCATTTGTGAGTAAGCTATACGAAAACTCATCCATCGATTTCAAATCGCCACCAATTTTCAGAGGCGAAGCAGCTAAGGCACGCATGGTAATAAACGTAAGCATCTGCTCTTTGGTCAATTGCGATTGACGGTGCCAACCCTTGCCCGCTAACAACTCAATATCAGTTAGTTTACCTTCTTTTTGCTGCTTCCTGATATCTTCTTTGCTTTCTTTGCCGGTAATGCCGTCAGGTTTGGGCGACATGATTTGCAGTTCGCCAAACGGAATCATATCCATATCGATGTAGAAACTTTCGGTTTCCTTTCCCTGCCACTTACGCCATGCTGTAAAACATTGATTAATACCAATTTGCTCATCCCAGATATCCTGCGTAACACGAAGCATGTTTGCTTTTCGAAATGAATTGATGGCCGCCGGGTCAACTTTATCGCCCGGGCTTAAACTCAACACAATAGGTCGCCCGCATTGGGCTATGGCTTTTGCAACGGCTTCTACTTCAGCAGGAAAAGGCACGATATCATCTGCTTTGATAAAATCAACGCCCCACGCGGCCAACTGATTAATGTAGCTGTTGTAATACTCCTGAGCGCCGGGTTTTGTCATATCCAATCCGTAAAACTGCTTGTTCCATGTACAAATACTGGTTGTATCGGTAATGTCTTTGGCGAAGTACTGTGTTCCTTTCACCTTTGTATTCTGCCGATAAGCAACTCGGGGAATACCACGCATAATGTGAATGCCAAATTTTAACCCTTTAGCATGAGCCCTGTCGGCCAATATTTTAAGCCCGTGAGGAAAATAAATTTTTGAGGGCATAGGAATTCCAAATTCGTCAATACGCAGATTTTGTGCTTGTAACTCATTGGGGTATATGGTACCTGGTTTTAGTTTATACTCGCCATACCAACCGGCATCGATAGTATAATAATTATAACCATACTGCAAATAACGGGCTGCCATCTCATCAATATTCCGGACTGCGGCTTCATGGTGCAAATAAACACCATAACTATCAAAACTATTCCAACCCATAGGTGGAGCCGAAATTTTCACCTGTGCACTGAGCGAAGCAACTGCTACAGCACCAAATATAATTAGAGTAAAAACTTTTTTCATGTGTTTATAATTGATTTTTATTTGTCACATGGAACTCACAAAACAAAATTTAATCATTACCCTGTGGGTCAAAATAGATTAAATTTTGTCATGTTCGTTTCATCATCTTTTTTTTGTAATTATTATAATTTTAAATTTTATTTATTCGCAACCAAGCCTTCTCCTATAGCATTCATTAACAGCACAATACTATTACCAGTCTTCATTACATCCCCCGCATTGCCTTTCAGTTTCGATGACCATTGCCAGATTTTTCCATTAATCGAACATTTTCCTTTTTCAGTAAAGGCCCGGAATAAATCATTTACCTGCGTGGCATTATATTTTAAATCGGAAAGTAAAGCTGAGTTGTACAACGCTTTCACTTGTATGTTGGATAATGCACCTTTCCATGCTCCGAAATCGTCGATTTTGCCTGTGAAAAGTTGAGATTTGGTAATCGTTTTCGGCACTTCTTGTCCTTCTTTTTTATAATAAAAATTGAAATTGGTAGACTCAACCCGATTTGCGCCAAGTACTACTTTGCTTCTTTTATAATCCAATGGAACTATTTCTTTTCCAATACTATACTCAACTTCAATACCATCAATGTACACTTTTAGCTCAGGTTTGCCAACTACAATTTCGTTGTAAGTTGCAGCTATAAAATGCCATTTGCCATCGTTTACAATTTTGTTTTTAACTACAACAAGAGCTTTGTCTTTAGAACCTACGTGTAATTTTCCACCTTGCAGATAAAGATTGAAACCCGCTTGCAACGATGACCCAAAAACGGCAATTGTGCCTTCGTTTGCTGTGGTATTTACCCAGGTTGTAACCGACCGTGGGAAAGCAGCAACATCCTTAATTACGTCAAAACCAATGGATTCTTTATCATCGTTATAAACAATTACTGTGTCGGTTGCATTAAAAACACCACATTTTCCAACTACACCATCTTCAATTGCAAATCCTTCGGTATTTGCCTGAAATTGTGCATCATAACCTTTACCCGAGTTCAGTGTAGTTTTTTCTTTTATTTCATCCAACGAATAGTGCACCAATAAATCACTGTTTTCTATCGGTCTCATGGCGCCTGTAGCGCTAATATTTTTTTGTTTACCTGTTTTGTCGATTGTCATTTCGCCCAAACATCCCCGCGCTTTTGCATTGTTGTCGTACAATTTTATGTTCAGCTTATTATCGGTTGCTGTCCAAATGCCAAAAGTCGAAAGTCCATGCACAAATTCTACCGTTTGACTTTTGGCATCTTTTGTCACTGTCACGGCATGTACTTCGCCTGCAATATACACATCAACTTTATATTTGGTAAGCAACTTCCATAACGATGATTTGGTATTGTTGATAACTGTGAGACCGCTACTTCCCTTATAAAACACCGGCATATTTATGGGGCAATGTGCCTGTACAACCACAAATTGAATGGCAGGAATTTTCGCTGATTCAGCCAAAACATTTTCGAGCCATTTTCCGTGGTCTTCAGCAAGTTCGAATGCAATAACACCCTGATCACTCAATGTGGAGTCAGGCTTTTCGTAATGGAAAAGATCCAAACTGATAAACAAAACATTTTGTTTCACATAAGCAATCGAGGTATTTTCGTATTGTGTACCAATGGGTCGCTGTGGAGCTGAACCAATGAAACCATTGTACTTATTTTTACCCATTTCGTCGAGAAAAAATGCCTTTGCAAAAGCTTCGCGGTAGTACGGAAATTCATACGCGCGTTCCGACTTTACAGGCCAGGGATTATCGCCATACTCATGGTCGCCGGGACACATCAGAATTTCCAGACCATTACTTTGAACAGTAGTTTT
>CAYXQZ010000039.1:0-16072 GCA_964466415.1 uncultured Paludibacter sp. | reverse complement strand
TATTCTGACTATCCAAACCTTTGGGAACAGGTTGTTTCAGCATTGCTCCAAACGAAGCTAATAAATCCATTTGGCAAACCATAGCATCCGAAACTACGGGTTTAATATTTCCAGGCCAGTAAACCATAAACGGCACACGGGCACCTGCTTCGAACAAACTATACTTGCCACCCCGAAGTGGTCCAGCCGGTTTATGATTGCCCAATAACTCCACCGCCTGATCTTTGTATCCATCATTTAAAACAGGACCGTTATCGCTTGACAAAACAATCAGGGTATTTTCAAGTATTCCTTCTTTTTCTAATTTTTTCAACAATTCGCCAATACACCAATCGGCTTCCACAATTACATCGCCACGCGGTCCCATGCCCGACGACCCAACAAAACGAGCGTGAGGCGTACGTGGCACATGAGGTTGGTGCAGACCATAATACAGGAAAAACGGCTTATCCTTATTCACAGAAACGAATTGTTTAACTTCGTTTATAAACACATCGGCAATATCTTCGTCCACCCATAAAGCCGATTTTCCGCCTTTTTGATAGCCAATGCGCGGAACGCCATTGTGAACGGAGTTGTTGTGTCCGTGCGACCACTTCATTTTCATTAATTCAGGATTTGAAATAGCCGTGGGTTCACCTTCAAAGTTATTCTTATAATTCACATAGAGCGGGTCATTGGGATTTATACCAACCACATTGCCATTCTCTACATATACTGTTGGTACTCTGTCTTGTGTAGCAGCCAATAAAAAAGAATAATCGAATCCAATTTCGTTTGCGCCGGGAGTAATCTTTTTATTCCAGTCAGGATTACCACTACCCATGCCTAAATGCCATTTCCCAATTGCTCCTGTAGTATAACCTGCGTTTTTAAACATTTTTGGTAATGTAAATTGCTTCACATCAATCAAAAGCGGAGCATCGGCAGGCAGAATTTTTGCATTCTCGTTTTTCCAGGGATACATGCCTGTAAACAAGGCATATCGGCTCGGCGTAGAAGTTGCCGATGTGGCATAACCTTGTGTAAAACGCACACCATCGTTACACAACCTATCCAGATTAGGCGTTTTAATAGCCTTAGCACCATAAGCGCCTACATCACCATAACCAAGGTCATCGGCAAGTATCACGATTATATTGGGTTGCTTTTTGTATTTATTGGGTTGAGCTGCAAAAGAATTTACCGCCATAGCTCCAAAAGCAACTGTGCTAAGACCTATTAATTTAGAATTCATGCTGAACAAATTTAAAAAGAAATTTACTTTTGAGTATTTATTTTCATTACAAATCCACCTCCGGGTTTCATTTCAATATTGATTGATTTTGAAGGATTTTGCAAAGTCTGGCGAATATAATCAGTTGCATTTCTGTCGGCATTAATGCCATCGCTGAATAATTCTGCTGAACTGATTTTTTGATTTATGAACGACAAATCAACTTCAACCGAGCGAGGATCCCAATTGGTCATACCGCCTATGTACCAAATATCACCTTTGCGACGGGCAGTTACGATAAATTCAGCGGGTTTTCCACTCAAAATTCGTGTTTCGTCCCACACAGTAGGAATGTCTTTAATAAAATCGGTACATTCCTGCTCCTTTTTGTATTCGGTTGGCGAATCGCTTAACATCGAAAGTCCGGAGAAATAAACCACATATTGCGCCATTTGATGACACCGAGTGCCTTGACTCATGGGCTGGTCGAACACCGAGCGATAGTTTTCGCGGTTGGCATTACGCATCGATCCCGGTGTATAATCCATTGGACCAGCTACATTTCGGATAAACGGAATAGTAACATTATGACGAACCATATTGTCTTTTTCACCTCTCCATTTCATAGTTTCAAGACCAAAAACTCCTTCGAACGAAATCACATTTGGATATGTGCGTTGTAAACCATTTGGCTTGAATACACCATGAAAGTCAAGAAGTAATTTGTATTTTGCACAAGTTTCGGCCAGTTTCCATGTAAAATTCATCATTTCCTGATCATCGCGGTCGAGGAAATCGACCTTAAAGCCTTTCACACCCATATCAGCATAATGCTTACATACTTTCTCCATATCTTTATTTATGGCATACATACCAGCCCAAAGTATCACTCCAACGTTTTTCGAAGCTGCATAACGACATATTTCCTTCATGTCAATTTCGGGAATTACCTGTAGTAAATCGGCAGTATTCAATACATTAAAGCCTTCGTCCAAAATAATGTATTCCAACTTATTATCAGCCGCAAAATCGATAAAATACTTATAACTTGCTGTATTAATGCCTGCTTTGAAATTTACGCCGGTTAAATTGATATTGTTCCACCAATCCCACGCGGCTTTTCCGGGCTTAATCCACGAAACATCAGCCACGCGGCTTTCTTCGGAAAGTAAATAGGCCAAATCGTTTTGAGCTATCTGACAACCTTCTGAAATGGCTATCATGCGCCAGGGAAAAGTACGTGTTCCTTTTGCCTTGGCAATAAAGTTTTCCTGTTCTGTAACTAAACTTTGAAGATTGTTGTGTCCACCCTGCATTGTTTTTTTAGGAAATGGAGCAAAAACGGCTTCCAATTTATTATCTCTATCAAAATTCTGAAGATACATGCCAGGATAGTCCTGAATATTCATATCCAGAATGTTCATATTTACATTTCCGACCTGAATCATAAGAGGCATTACAGCTAAACGGGTTTTCGACCATTGGTTTAACTTTTGGTCAGCATACAAATTTTCGAAAGAGTTTTTAAATTGCTTGTTTAGAATAAGTGTGTCAATTGAATTGGCGTATTGCACCAAACAACGACTTTCAGCAGGCAAACTAAAATCCGATATTTCGTTTATCACCACCAACTCTTTATTGCGTGTGGTTTCCCAACGGTAGGCCACACCTTCGTTGTAAGCTCTGAACACAAGGCTTACATCTGACTTTATACGCAACTTCATTTCGTTGTAACTTTCAACTAACGAAGACTTTGAGTACAAATTTGTTGTCAACTTATTGTTTACACTAGTTTGCTTTACAGTTGTATTTTTAGCACTTCCGGCCAGGCTTTCACCCTCTATGAGCGTAATATCAACCTTTGAAGGCAAAACTAAATCCACATTGTCGCTTTTTACCGACCATTTTATACCATCGCCTGTTTCAATAGTTACATTTATGCTTTTATCGGGCGATGACAGAACATGTTTTTTTTGACTAAATGCCGAAAAAGCTACTAAAACAATACATCCTAATACGATTACTTTCTTCATATCTTATCTTTTTATACTTAACCTACTATTATTTTACTGTGAAAACAGTTGACAAACCACTTTGAGAATCAGGTGCAACCCAGAGTTTAAATTCGCCCGGCTCCACAACTTTGTTTAATTGCTGATTATAAAATGCTAATTGAGAGCCCGAAAGTGTAAATTTCACTGTTTTGGTTTCTCCTTTTGGGATAAATACCTTTTGGAAATCCTTTAACTCCTTTTGAGGACGGGTAACCGAAGCTACCATATCGTGCACGTAAAGTTGTACAATTTCTTTTCCATCTTCATTTCCAGTATTTTTAACATCAACCGACACCTCTATCTGTCCATTTTGCTTTATCGAATTGGCTGAAAGCTTTAAATTTGAGTAAGCATAATTGGTATAGCTCAAACCAAAACCGAAAGGAAAAAGAGGATTTGCATCATTATCCAAATACCTGTCTTCTTTCGGACGTCCACTAATACGGTCGGAATAATACAATGGAATTTGTCCGGTACTTTTCACGAACGAAGCAGTTAATTTTCCCGAAGGGTTTGTTTTACCAAAAAGCACATCGGCTAAGGCGTTTCCGGCTTCTGTACCCGGATGCCAGGCTATTACAAGCGCATCTACATATTCCATAATCGGAGTTAATGCAAGCGGTCGACCATTAAAAACTACAGCAATCACTTTATTTCCACTCTTTTTAGTTTCCCTGATTAACTCTACCTGCGATGCCGAAAGTGTGATATCAGTTAAACAATGTGATTCACCAAAGGTATTCCCAGGTTCACCTACACAAACCACAGAAATTCCAGTTTCGTGGCGTGGGTCGGTGCCATTAATAATTTCAACTCCCTTTGGGGCATTGTTTATCATTCCATCTACAATAGTAACCACATCAGTTTGTTCGCCCGAACCTATCCACCAGCCTAACATATCGCGGTTGGTAGCAAATGGTCCGGTAACAGAGATTCTTTTTACATCACTTTTCAAAGGTAAAATGCCATTGTTTTTTAATAAAACCATGGATTCTGAGGCTGCTCTGCGTGCTACCTCGCGATGCGATGGGTTTAAAAATAATTTTGTATGGGCACTTTCGTCTGAATATGGATTTTGGAATAGTCCAAGTCGGTATTTCATACGCAGAATTCGTATAACAGCATCATCAATTGTTTTTATTTTCACGGTTCCTTCCTGTACCGATTTTGCCAAATTTGAAATATAAGTATCGCTTTTCATTTCCATATCAGTACCTGCGTTTATTGCTTTTTCGGCAGCTTCTTTTTCATTGCCTGCAATACCGTGATTCATAAGTTCAAGTACTGCATCCCAATCGCTTAAGGTAAAGCCATCGAAGCCCCATTTTTGCTTTAAAATTTCCGTAAGCGTATACGGATTGGCAGTTGCGGGCACTCCCGAAATATCATTAAAGCCAGTCATTACAGAGATAGCTCTTGCTTTAACACAAGCTTCAAAAGGTGGTAAATAGGTATCGAGTAACGAACGTTGCGATACTTCGGCAAACTGTTTATCGCGTCCGCCCTGCGAAAGTCCATAACCCACAAAATGCTTTACGCACGAACCAATATTCTGATGATTCGACAAATCATCACCCTGATATCCACGAACAGCTGCGGTTCCCATGCGAGCATTGAGAAGTACATCCTCACCTGCACATTCCGAGATACGTCCCCAGCGCGGATCGCGCGAAACATCAACCATGGGGCTAAACGTCATATCGAAACCTGCCGAACGTGCTTCGCGTGCAGCAATTTGTGAAGCTTCCACAACCATATTTTCGTCCCACGAAGCCGACATGCCGAGTGGTGTTGGGAAAATGGTTTTATAACCGTGAATTACATCAAAACCAAACAAAACGGGAATTCCCAACCGACTATTTTCAACGGCAGCTTTTTGCAATTGATTGCGCTGACTAACAGTAAGAGCTCCATTATTTACCACACAGAGCGAACCTACTTTCGATTGTTTTATTTTTACAAGAAGGCTGTCGAACTTTGTACCCTTCACATAGATTGGTTGATTGAGTTGTCCGAGTTTTTCCTCCAAAGTCATGCGTTTTAATAATTCCGACACGAACTTTTCTTCGTTGTTTACAGTCGACTTTTGTGCATTGGCAACAACTACCACCAACAAAAGCAGTAGTAATTTAATTAACTTCCTCTTCATTGTTTTTCTTTTTATGATCATTTATATATTGTTTTGGTGTAACTCCGTATACTTCTTTGAAACAAAGTGAGAAATACGAACGATTGTTGAATCCTACTTCGTACATGATATCTGAAACATTATAACCATCCAAATGCATTAGCCCAGCAGCCTTTTGAATACGGATATTTCGGATATATGTATTGATGCTATCACCTGTTAAAGACAGCATTTTTCGATAAAAAGTAATATACGACATGCCTAATTTAGTACATATAAATTGTGCATCTAAATCAGAATTCGCAATGTTTTTTTCAACCATATTTAAAACTTTCTGAAGAAAAAGTTCATTTGGCGAAGGATCTATAATTTTTCGTATATTATCAATCTGATTATTTTCTTCTATTTGTTTCTTTTGGCGCTGAAGAATATTGTCGATAATGCTCAAGAGAAGTTTGAGCGTAAATGGCTTCTGAAGAAATGCATCGGCTTGATATTCATAACTTTGAGCTCTTGTTTCTTCGCTATTTTTAGCCGAATAAATAATAATTGGAATATGGCTTGTAACAAATTCAGTTTTTAAAATTTTACATGCCTCCAGACCACTTATTCCAGGCAACATTACATCCAGAATGATTAATTGAGGCAACAACTCCGTTGCTTTTTTGATGCCGTTTTCGGCGGTTTTCTCAACTACAACTGTAAATCTGTCCATCAATTCACTTGAAAGATAATTGCCAAGTTCCTGATTATCCTCTACAATAAGCAAAGTAGGCTTACCTGATTGCAGTACAGCTAAATGAGATGATGAATCATCGGCATGGTTTAGATTAATTATGGGAAGACTAACACAAAAAGTACTTCCGGTATGCTCCTTACTGGTCACTGAAATAGCACCTCCATGCAGTTCTACATATTCTTTTACAATGGTTAAACCAATACCGCTACCGGTCATGTTTGCGCGTGAAACTTCCGATTGGTAATACCGTTCGAAAATAAATGGAATATCTTTTTCTGCAATGCCAATACCTGTATCCGATACAATTATTTTGCATTCCATTAAATCGGTGGTGCGCAGCGTAACAATAACATGTGCGCCCTGATTCGAAAATTTAATAGCATTTGAGATTAGATTGTAAACAACTTTTTCAATCTTATCTAAATCAAAATCAAAAGTGAGATTTTTCGACTCATTTTCAAAAGTCAGTGTAATACCTTTTGATTTAGCATATTCCGAAAATGTAAAGATGACCGAATCGATTAAAGAAGATAAATTAGCCGACTCCCGATTCAGTTGCAACAATTCATTTTCAATTTTTTTAATATCAATTGTTTGGTTTACAAGCCGAAGCAATCGCTGTGCATTGTCTCTTATTGTTTTTAATCGTTCTTGATTTGCACTATCTTTTACTGTATCCAATAAGGTTTCAACCGGACTGATAATTAAACTTAATGGTGTTTTAAAGTCGTGCGATATGTTGGTAAACAAGCGTTGCTTTAAATCCATAATCATTTGTTTACGTTCATTCTCTTCGCGCTCTTTTTTAAGCGTCCGCGCCATCCGATAACGGTATTTAATGAGCGAATAAACCTGCCAACCTGCTGTTGATGCTGCAATAATATATATCAGAATCATCCACCATTTTATCCACCATGGCCGAATAATATCCAATTCAATTTCCAAATTGAATTCTGATTCAATACTTTCAGAATTAACTGATTTTACTTGAATGGTATTCTTTCCATAGGATAATTTATCTAAAATTAGTATGTTTTGTCCACTGTTAAGCCCCTGCCAATCAGCATTTTCCGTTCTGTAGATATAATGAATCAACTCAGGTGCCGCATAATCTAAGGTAGTGAAATGTAATTCAATGCTTTTTTTGCCTGTAACTGCTATTTTTACTTTTCCATTTCCATCGTTTTGAATTTCAGCAGCCTCGCTGTCCGAAACACCATTAACAAACACATCACTCAAAAACATCTTTTTCGAGTTTGATACCGTTTCAAAATTGGTCGAAGAAAATTTAAAATAACCATCGATACCAAAGAAATAAATATTGTTATTGGTATCGCAAAGTGTAGAAGTAATTGCTTTTTCGCGACGTTCACGCCATTGCAATGGCGTATAACGGCTTAAATTTCCTGTTTTAGGATTATATTTCGAAATACCGTCTAATGTTGAAAACCAAATAATGGAGTTACTGTCCGATTGTAATGAAAATATATTTCGCACAGTTGGATACTTTAAGGCCACTTCGAAAGAATTGGTTTTAGCATTATAATACTGAAGTGCATCATCAAATCCAGCCCAAAGCACCTTATTTCTATCTACATTTATAATATTAATTCTATTGGATGTTAGTCCACTGCTTTTGTCTGATGCACTGTATTTAAAATACTTATTTGTTTTTAAATCATATCGAATTAACCCATAACCTCTGCACGAGAGCCATAACGATTTCCCGCTAATAGTGAGCAAAGCTGTTGGCATATTCAAATCTATCACTGCATTTTTAGTAATCGATATTATGTTTTTAGTTTTATCGTACGAATATTGTATTAGTTGAAGTTTCCCATCATAGTCTGAAGCATATACACCATGCTCATCTACAACAACGCTGTGAATGAATTTGAGCCGATTAGCCACTTCGCTAGGCAAAACTACTTCTGTTTTCTGCATCGGATTATAGTATTTCAATCCCTCCGACAAACCAAGCCACATCATGCCGTTTTTATCAGTAGCAATGGCTCGAATCGGTTTATGAATACCAAGTTTTGGCAAATCGCCCAATACCGCATTCATAGTTCCGTTACTGAAATTTATCAAACTTAGTCCGTATTGACTGCCAATCCATATTTTATCTTTTTCGGTTTGTAAGGCTGCTAATGCCTGCATACCGTTATTGTTGAAATTTTTAAAATTCTGAAACGGGTAAAACTGATTGGAACTGATAATTTTCGAACTTCGTGCCAAGCCTTGCTGTGTAGCAACCCACATTACTTCCTTGTTGATAGGGAGAATATCCCAAACTATATTGTTGGGTAAGCCATACAGGTCGGTATAGTCGTAAACAATGGATTTAAAAGTACTACCATTATAAATCAGAAACCCTTCTTCGGTAGTACAAAACATTTCATTATCAGCAACTTTTATCGACTTAATGCTGTTATTTTTAATCTCAGGATTCGATAAACTGCTTATGTGTTTCACCTCTTTCGAATACCTGTCGATTTCGTAAAGACCTGTTTGTGTACCCGCAAAAACTTTATTGCTATTAAAAGGCGATTTCGAAAAGCATTCAACAAAATTGTTTTTTATTCCAAAGTTATAATGTGATGTTATAGGCAGTTTGTAAGTCTTACCCGACTCCATATTCATAATCGAAATACCATCGAAAGTACCAATCCAAATCTCTTTATCTTCGAAATGAATTGCTTGCACTTTATTATTACATATCCCTGAATTTTTTACATTATACAGTTTACATTTATCTGCTTGTTTATTTATTTTATATAATCCATAATTGGTACCTACCCATAAACCATAGTCATTTTCGTTGATAGTACGTATGGCTTTGTCGGCAATGGCATTACACAATTCGTAATTTACTATCTTATCCTGATTTTTGTCATATTTCAGAACGCCTTTTTGCGTGCCAATAAGCAGCTCATTATCTTTTGTCAGAAAAATACACTTAATTGCCGGAACAGGAACCGATTTATTCTCACTTTGAATAGTACCATATTGCTTAAATGTATACCCATCGTACCTGTTCAGTCCATTAATTGTTCCTATCCACAAAAAACCATCACCATCCAAAGCCAAGGTACGAATATAATCGTTCGACAAACCATCGCTTGTTGTATAGGTTGTGAATCTCCATTCGTTGTTGGAAGCTCTCAAACCTTGTAAAGCAGCTATTGATAAAAACAATACACCCAATAGAGCACATAGTTTTTGGAGAATGATTGTTCTCATGTGTATAACAATTTAACGAAATATATACTTAATATCCAGCATTTTGCTGCATTCCCATATCCACTTCACGTTGAGGTATGGGTCTGAAAACATGGTGCGATTTTACGCCTCTTAAATTCGGTATATCGTCCGGATTACCCGACATATAAGTACGATCAATGGCATCGCACACTTTCTTGAGCCAACCCATGCGAACCAAATCGTACCAACGATGTCCCTCGCCAATTAGCTCCCATTTACGTTCGTTCATTAATAATGCTCGCATGCGTTTTACCGGGGAATCAAGTTCTCCGGGTGCAATACTTAAATCGCCCACATCTGAACCCGAAAACGACATGGAGATAATGCCCGGAATGGGTTTCAGGTATTTGTAAATCGTGTTTCTTTCGGTTTGAGTGGTAACACTCGGGATATTATTTATTACAAAATCCAATGGAATATCTACCAAAGTATTGACATCGGTACCACGTGCCCGGCGGCGAACTGAATTCAGCATATTTACAGCAGTCTGCATATCAGCTGTATTACCTGTTATTGCCGAAATTTCAGCTTTAACCTCCGCATACATCAAACATAAATCGGCAACCCGAATAAGCGGAAGATTTTGATTCGTCATGCCAAATGTTGAACCAGTCTTTATCTCATCCCAGCCATTATGATATTTAATAAACCCATAACTTTTGTATTGGGTTGCAGGTTGTACCTGTCCTGTAGTTGATATATATTGATCTTTAGTTACATTTTGCTTGTAGCGTAGGTCGTTCAACTCACTGCTCACATAATACTGACGGCTACAGGGCTTAATATACCTGCGCCCAACAGTCACAAATCCTTCTTTTCCAAATGCCTGACCTATCAAACCACCAAGATTATCCGTTGTTGAATTGATAAATTGTATTTCGAAAATAGATTCAGGTCCATTTTCGTTAGGCCAAAAGTTTGAGGCATAAGCTATCGCGTCTAACGGAGTTGTGAGTGATACGCCTTTGCGTTGCAAAGCAGTTTCGATACAAGTAGCACTTTTTTGATAAAAATCTGCAGCATCAACCCAGTCGTACGAATTAATGCCATTTAATTTTACGGCTTCATCTAGCGCAGCATTGGTTTTCATCGATGCTGCATATAAATATACTTTGGCCAACAGAGCTTGTACTGCAACGTTATTGGCACGCCCAACTTCGCTATTTCTCGAAGTTGAAGCAAGTAATAAATCGGCTCGCTGCAAGTCGGCAATAATTTTTGTAAAAACTGTTTGAATCGAATCGCGTTTCGTATGCAATTGCCAGTTCGAAGCCGTGAGTGGCTCCAAAATAAGTGGAACACCACCAAACGAACGTACCAAGTTAAAGTAAAACAACGAACGTAAAAAAAGAGTTTCGCCAAGTATCGCATTTTGAGTTCCTGAAGGATTGGAAACGGTATCTAAGCGTGTTGTAATCTGATTTGCTCTTGATATTCCCAAATTCATTACAGCATATTGCGCAACAATTGGAATTGAGTAAGGTGAAATAGTATAAGCATCAATTAGTACCTCTTCCTGACGATTTTTCTGAGCTGCATACATTTCATCTGTTCCAAGTTCGCCTGTAGCCAACAATCCATACGCATAACTTCCCCAGGTTGGGTCAACGTTTAAAATTGGGGTGCTTCTTTGACCAAGTGTTTGGTATACGCCTGTGAGCGCCATGTCGAAATCTTTGGTATTAGCAAATTTGTTTTCTATTGTTAGAAAAGCAGTCGGTTCCTCTTTCAAAAATTCGGGATTACACGATACAATGATTATTGCCTGAATAAAAAGCAAGGTATATATTAATATTTTTTTCATACGATAATACTTTTAAAATGAAACATTTAGAGTGACTAACACTGTTCGGCTCTGTGGATAATTAAATCGATCCCAACCCACCGACAACGGATCTGAGTTTGAAATTTCGGGGTCGTATCCGCTGTATTTTGTGAGTGTATACAAGTTTTTGGCCGATACCGACAATCCAATATCTTTTACGCCCAAGCGCGAACAGATTTTTGATGGCAGATTATACCCAACAGATATATCGCTAAGTTTTAAATACGAACCATCTTCAACCATTAATGTAGATGGAATTTTCTGATTCCCGTCTGCATCGTACATGTATGGATAGCCATTCGATTCCGAAAGTGGTTTCCATGCATTCAACCATAAATTTTCTGTTTTATTTCTGTTTGTGTTCGACATATTCATTTCAGCAAAACTTCCGTTAAATATATTATTTCCAAGCGAATAACGCAGGAAAAAAGACAAAAATACACCTTTATAATTAAATGTATTGGTTATTCCACCGAAACAAATTGGTTCACTACGACCGATAACACCTTTGTCGAGTTCATTAACGATTCCATCGCCTGTAATATCTTTGTATTTTGCATTTCCTGGTTCGGGAGTAATTCCTGAGCGTTGAACTACTCCGGGCATCAAAGTAAGTGTTTTTCGATTTGCAGCATATATTTGGGCGCATTCCTCATTCGGTTTTTGAGTCATTTTACCGGTTATTGGGTCAACATTATAGAAATTCACAAAATCGGCATATTGATAAACTCCGGTATACTGATAACCCCACATAGTGCCAATGGCTTCGCCTTTTTTTACAATAAAACTATTTACCGCTATATTGCCATTTCCGGGGTCAGCAAAAAACGATTCTACGGTACCTAAATCAAGTACTTTATTTTTATTGGCCGAAATATTAAACGAAGTCTCCCATGTGAAGTTTTTGTTCCTTATATTTAAGGTGTTGATTGTAAGTTCCAATCCTTTATTTTGAACCGAACCAACATTGGCCATTACAAACTCTGATCCAGTTCCATACGATACCCGTTGATTTAACAATAAATCGGATGTGTATTTATCGTAAACATCAAACACAAACCCTAATTTGCCATTAAAGAGCGTGAGATCAATACCTGCATTATATTGGTTAGTAGTTTCCCATTTTAGTTTTTCGTTTCCTAATTTGCGTTGTGCAACTCCAGTCACTACGGTCGAATTGTCGTAACTGTAACGTGCAGCCCCCATTTGGTTGAATGTACTGTACGACTGAATGCCCTGATTTCCTGATGATCCATAACTTATTCTCAGTTTCAAATCTGTTATGTCTTTATTTTTTTTCAGAAAATCCTCTTCACTTACCCTCCATGCAAATGCTCCCGAAGGGAAATAGGAGAATTTATTGTATTCGGTGAATTTTGATGAACCATCGGCACGTAAACTTGCAGTGAGCAAATACCTGTTTTTGTACGAATAATTTATACGCCCCAGATAGGAAATTGAACTCCGAAGGGCATAAAGATTAGACACCGGCTTAAAATTAGTTCCAAATTCAATACTTTCTGCACCCAAACTCTGATCGGTTATATTTTCGACTTGAGTTACTTCGCTGCGACTATCCGCTTTTTCGAGTATATACCCCAACATGGCATTTATACTGTGTTTTTGCTTAATTCTTTTGGAGTAATTCAGCGTATTTTCCCACAGCCATTTGGTTTGTGTACCGTAAGCACTTGTATTTCTTCCTCCCACGTTAAAGCCGGCAGCTATATTTGATGGAATAAATTCCTTCGTTCGAACATTATTGAAATTGCCGCCATACATGCTTTTAAAATTCAGGTCTTTGCTGATATTGTATTGTAAAGAAAAATTGTAGGTGGTTTCGAAACGCTTGTTGTTTTTTACATAATATTTCAAATACTGAATTGGATTTGACGAAGATGTTTCCAAATCAATATCTTCCAGACTTCCTACATTAATAGGTCGGAAAACAAGCATTTGCTGTACCACACTGGCACTTGCTCCCGAGCCTGCACCTCCCGATACTGTCCCATCCTGATTGCTGATAGCTGCTAATAAATTGGCATTAAAAATCAATTTTTCTGAAAGCTCACTTCTGAAATTAACTCTGAAATTTGTACGTTCATAACTGCTTTTTATTACACCCTGATTGGATAAATAGCCAACTGATGCTGCATAAGTATTGTTCTTACTACCACCACTTACGGTTAACGAATGAGTTTGCTGCATCGAAGTTTGCATCAATTCATCCTGCCAATTGTACGAAACCGAATCGGTGTAGTTCCTGGGTATTCCGGTTGGGTCGGTATAGCGTATGTCGGTGGGTGAGGTAAGCGACATAAACTCAGCAAACTGAGCTCCACTCATCATTTTTAAGGTGTTTTGAGGCTTCAGATTAGCTCCCATTGTTGTAGAAAATGTAACTTTTGGCTTGCCTTCGGTTCCGCTTTTGGTGGTAATGAGCACAACACCGTTTGCGCCTTTCGAGCCATAAATAGCTGTGGCAGAAGCATCTTTCAATATCTCCACCGATTTTATATCGTTCGGATTAATCGACGACAAGGGGTCGCTTACGTTCTTTCCCATTCCGCTAAAAGCACTGGATAATGTTTCTCCTTTTTCGATAGGAATTCCATCAATTACATACAAGGGTTCAACTTCGGCATTAATGGAACTGGCTCCACGAACACGAATAGTCATACCTGCTCCCGGCTCACCGCTGTTTGAGGTAACCTGAACTCCTGCTGCACGTCCGGCAAGCAATTGGTCAATGCTACCTGCTTTTGCATCGTCTATATCTTTCGATTTTATAGTAGAAAGTGAACCTGTAATATCACTTTTTTTAGCTACACCATATCCAATTGCAACTACTTCTTCGAGGTCGAATGTTTGATCCTGTAATTCAATATTAATCTGAGTACGTTTGGCTACAACTGTTTCAAAGGTTTTATAACCAATGTACGAAACTACTAAAACAGCATTTTCACTTTTTACTTTGATTGTATATTCACCATCATTATTGGTAGTAGTACCGTTCGAAGAATTTTTTTCGGCTATCACCACACCTATCATTGGTTGTTTGTCGGCCGATGAAGTTACTTTACCTTTAACAATTATTTGGGCTGATAAAACTACGGGCAGTGCTAAAATAAATGCAATAATAATCTTTTTTGCCTGTTGTGTATATTTCATATTTCTAATATTTAAAATGTAGTAGATTATTCGGATTATTTATGTGGATTTGTTAGCAACTGAGGATACAAATAACCATTATCCGCATTTACAAGCCAATAGGTGTTGCTTGTGTAAGTTGCCCAAAAGTTGGATAAATCTTTGCATTGTTCGAGTGTTAGCTTCTTCACATACAGCGGATTATCTTCGGGCTTTACGGTAGTTGGAGGATAATTGGTTTTGCCTATAGCCTTCACGCCATTTCCTAAATCGGCATAAACCATATCAAAGTTACTGAGTTTGCCTACCTGTCCGAACATCATTCCAAGCGTTGTGTATTGATCGTATTCAAGATTTCCAATGTTATATGTGCGATACGATTTATTAAAAACACCATTCTGAAATGCCGTTATACCCGCAATATGAACATTGGTAGCTGAAGTTTTTTTACAACTTACTGTCCCTGAATTATAACAATCTTCGATACTCAAACCAAAGCTTCTGCCACAAATTCCTCCAATATTTCCACTGGCGGCATATATGTTTCCCGAGTTAAAGCTACGCTGAATTTTAACACCCTCGGCCATTGGCGACGAATAGCCTACAATTCCTCCAACACCAACCCCTGCATGAGTACCGATTTTGGTTGATGTAACTACAATGCCGCCAGGTAGTGTAATACCAATAGGATTTCCATGATAAATAGTTGCTGCGTTATAACAATTTACTATCTCGCCGCTTATCGATGAGCCATTTTGGCAACCACCTGAGATTCCACCTGCATTAACTGCTGTAACTACCGGACAATGATTTCCACAACCAATGATACTTCCTTCGAGCGAGCCAGATATTCCTCCGGCATAACCCCAATAGGCATCTACCACAAAACCATTTACTCCATTCAGAAGCATGGGCGAATCCGAAAATATCACTGATGAACTGTTGTATGGTTTTGTAAAACAGTTTATAATCCGACCATAATGCAAACCAACGATTCCCGCAGTTACTGCTGCTTTGGTCGATTTTATAAATCCGACTTGAATAGTGAGGTTTTTAATAATCCCCGCTTTGGTTAGAATCGTAAATGGTGCAACCTGTAACGCTTCACTAATAATGGATACATTTTTAAGGGCAAATCCATTGCCATCGAATACGCCTGCAAACGAGGATTGAAGCATAAAATTTGAGCCAAAACCATTTGTAAGGGCAGGGTCGGGCAGTGTGATGTCGTTATTCAGCTGATACGTTAATTTGGATGTTTCGGGATATAATTCGAGTATCTTTCTGAAATTATTCAGGTGTCTGTAACACGACAAAAGTATTGGTTTTGCATTTGATCCATTACCAGCCAAAAAATGGCTATGTGTAGCAATTTTGGGCGTTTTGGCTTTCAATAGCACTGAATTTGCATTTTCTTTTCCAATTATTTCTAAATTCAGTTCCCCCAGAAATGGTTTCGTACCATTCAAAGCCGGCAAATCAGCAATGTTGTATTCCGTGAGTCCTGAAACATTTACCGAGTCAACAAGTTGAAAATTTGAGTCATAAGCCCGAAGTGCATAATACTGAACAGTTGCATCCGAAACTGTATTCCAGGTTATTTTAAAATTATCGGAATTCAAAAAAGTATAGAAAACAGGTAAGGTATAATACATCTGACTAACAGCGATTTCTTTTTTGAACTCAGTGTTTTGCG
>CAYXQZ010000038.1:0-21890 GCA_964466415.1 uncultured Paludibacter sp. | reverse complement strand
TCTGGAACCGGAATTGGTAGAGAGATTGCGTTGGAATTTGCCCGGAAAGGCGCAGATGTTGTGCTGCATTATGCTCACAGTGCCGATGGGGCATTATCGGCGGTGGAAGAAATCCGCTCTGCCGGAGGTAAAGCAATGGCAATAAAGGCAGATTTGAATGATGTAAATCAAGCAATTATGCTCGCAACACAAGCTGTTGAATTTTTGGATGGTATGGATGTGCTGGTCAATAATGCTGGTATTACTATGACACTCGAGTTTGAAAAAGTTACTCCCGAGCAGTTTGAAATGATGTACAACGTGAATGTCAGAGCGCAGTTTTTTATTACACAAACTATACTTCCAGCCATGATTAAACAAGGTGGAGGAGCCATTATAAATCTTTCTTCGGTACATGGAATAAGTGCTTGCAAAGGACACTCGGTTTACGCCGGAACGAAAGGAGCCATCATAGCTTATACCCGCGAACTTGCCGTGGAATTAGCTCCATTGGGAATACGTGTCAATGTAATTGCCCCCGGTGCTGTGCCTGTTGAAAATCACCACAAAGCAGCAGGCGATATGGATCTTAGTGGACTGGGAGATTTAATTCCATGTGGCTTTGCCGGTACACCGCTTGATATTGCCAAAGTTGCTGTGTTCCTTGCATCCAATGACGCAAGGTATATTATTGGACAAACCATAGTTGTTGACGGTGGAACTACTTCGTGGATGTCATTCAGTGAAGGTTATAAAGAAATTGGGCTTCGACTTGGTAAGGGTTATATCCCGGGAGTTTAATTTGTCATTTAAAAAAAATAGAATCATGAAAGGTTGTTCAGGAGAATTAAAAAAAAGAGTTAAAGCGAAAGATATTCTTATTACAGGATGTATATCTGACTGTCGCTCAGGCGCTGTTGTAGAAATGTATCATGAAACGGGATATGATGTGATTATGATTGATAGGGAACACAGCGCATTGAATAGTGAAACCATACTTGAGCATATTCGTCTTGCCCGTGCCTTGGAAATCCCCGTTATGGTTAGGGTTTCGGAACCAAGTTATACAGAGATTAACAGAACGATGGATCAGGCACCCGACGGGATATTTGTACCCCGTATCCGTACCCGCAAAGAGGTTGAAAACATCATGGAGATGGTAAAATTTCCTCCACACGGAATCAAAGGATATGGTGCCAGCACATGCCCTGCAGGAAAATACCTTGGATGGGAAACGCCTTTGGATCAACTGGATTACTATAACAACGATATTGTATTGGGGATTCAGATTGAAACAGGTGAAGCACTTGCAGATTTGGATGGCATTCTTTCAGTACCGGGAATCGACATTGCAGTCGTGGGGAATGATGATTTATCATTGGGTATGGGAATACCAAGGCAATTTGAGAGTGCTGAATACATTGATGCAGTAAAAAAAATAATTGCAGCGTGCAACAGGCACAATGTATTACCGGGAATTGCATGTGGCGACCCAATTAAGATAAAGTTTTGGAAAGAACTGGGCATGCGTGTTTTCTGGGCGGCATCCGACATTAGTAGTATGTGGACTTATACCAAACAAAATATTAATGCTATACAAGAAGAATTAGCTAAATCATGAGATTGATAGAACGAATTAAGAATTTAGAGGTAAACAAAGGTCAAATTGCCCTTTGTTATCTTGGTCAGGCAGGGTTATGTATCAAAACATCAGATAATAAGCTGATTATAATTGATGCTTATCTGTCGGATGCCTGTGATAGGATGTTTGGCTTTAAAAGAATGATACCGACCGTATTACAACCCGACGAAGTTGATGTTGACTTATTTCTTTCCACACATTCACATGCCGACCATCTTGATCCGGATTTATTACCCATCGCTGCAAAAAACGAAAAAACATTTTTTGTTGGTTCGCCTGATTGTGAGGAGTTTTACATTCAAAACAATCTTTCGAAGGAGCGCTACTCCATTTTGAAAGAGGGTGAGGAGTTGGAAACAAAAGGAGTACGTATAAAAGCAATTTTTGCCGATCATGGGGAGCTTGCTCCCGATGCAAATGGGCTGATGATTGAAGTGGAAGGGATTACAATTTACCATACGGGTGACACTTGTTTTCGTCCCGATAAAATTAAATCGTCGTTAAGCAAGAAGGTAGATATTATGATTGCTCCAATAAACGGTCAATATGGAAATTTGAATGCTGCCGAAGCTTGTGCCCTTGCTGCTGTTGTAAATCCAAAGATCATAATTGCCAGCCATTTCTGGATGTTTTTAGAACATGTCAGCAGTGGTGGTGCAGGTGATCCCACCACATTTTTAAGCGAATCGTCCAGCTTGCCGAGCAATATTATGGCAATGGTAATGGCTCCGGGAAAACTTTTAATTTATTCTAATGAAGAAATAAAATGATAAGCAAAAAGTATAAAGTAGCCCGATTGAATGCGCACACTTTTCCTATGACCAAGGAAGAAAGGGAAGTATTAGTATCAATTGATACTGAAATTATAGAAATTGAAGGCGAAACAGATGAAGAAATCGTGTCGGCATGTAAAAATGCCGATGCCATTATGATTGTTTCTGCTTACCTGAAAGGGTCAGTTTTGAAACAACTGAAAAATCTCAAGGTTATATCACGACTTGGTACTGGTGTAGATAAAATTGATGTAGAACAAGCTACTAAACAAGGAATAGTTGTAACCAACTTGCCTCATTTTGCAACCGATGAAGTTGCTGATCACACCATGGCTATTCTGCTTTCTGTTGCCCGACAATTAAAATTTTATGAAAACGTAATCCGCACCGGACAAAGACCCCCGGTGCTTCAAGACCTGCATCGATTGTCTGTACAAAAAATGGGCATTATTGGTTTTGGCCGCATTGGCAGGGCGGTTGCAAAACGTGCCAAAAGTTTCGGGATGAAGGTATTGGTTCTCGATCCAATGATTACTTTGGAAGATGCCGCGAACGAAGGGGTTGAGAAAGTAGTGCTTGAAACAATCTTACAAGAATCGGATTACCTGTGCCTTTTATGTCCTTTGAGCCCTGCTACAAGGGGAATGATTACCATGAAGGAGTTGAAAAAAATGAAGCCAACATCTGTTTTGGTAAACACCGGAAGGGGCGAGTTGGTAAATGAAAATGATTTAGCAGAAGCATTAAAAACAGGCATTATCCGATATGCTGCCATCGATGTTTTCGCTGGAATCAATGTGTTTTCCGAAAACGGATATACTGTTGACCATCCGTTTTTCGCACTTGAAAATGTATTGTTAACACCTCATGTTGCTGCTGGTTCAGTGGAATCATTATCCAATTCCAAAATTGATGGGGCAAGGGCTGTGGTAGATGTCCTTTCAGGAAAATCGCCGTCACATTGTATTAATCCAACTGTTTTAAAAAACGCAAAATAAATGGAAATAATAATAGGATTTGTACTGGTAGTTATTGCAGGTTTAGGAACAGGCACTGCCGGATGGCCCTTCAAAAAGATTAAAGATCTACATTTTGAACCCTTTTTGTTTGTATTCGCAATTACGGGGTTAATTCTTCTCCCTTGGTTAGTTGTTTTATTCTTTGTGCCCGATCCAATGTCGGTAATAGCAGCAGTTGGACTAAAACAATTGTTAATCTCTAATTTGCTTTCAATGTGTTGGGGTGTTGCTAATGTGTTGTCCATGATTTGTATTATAAAGATTGGTGCAGCTATTTCGGGAGCAGTTTTGTCTGCACTGGGGATGTCCGTTGGTATGCTAATGCCAATGATTTTAAAAGGCAGTGGAGTTTTTGGGAACGCTGCCGATCTTATTTCAAAACCAGGAATTTTAATTCTCGTTGGTATTCTTATCATTATTTTCGGGATAATATTAATCAGTATTTCAGGTATTGAAAGAGAAAAAATACTGAACACAGGGAATAAAGCAGTTATATCGGGGCAATCATCCGGAAAATTTATAAATGGATTGGCACTTACGGTATTGGCTGGTATCCTTTCGTGCGGACTTTCACTGGCTTTTGTTTACAGTCAAGGCCCAATAGTAGAGGCAGTTAAGTTACAAGGAGTAAGCGAAGTAGCTGCGAGTATTACGGTTTGGGCATTGGGCATTTTTGCAGGAGCTTTAGTAAATCTTCTGTATGCCGTTTATGTAATGACCCGCAAAGGAACCTGGAACCTTCTTTTTTCCAGAAAGGATGAATTGATTAGCGGATCATTGTTGGGTCTCCAGTTTTTCATCGCTATAGTGCTTATGGGTAGGGGAATGGTTTTTCTTGGAGCCATGGGGGCATCAGTAGGATTTGGAATACAGCAATCTATGCAAGTGGTAGGTAGCCAGCTTGTCGGTTTTGTGGGTGGCGAATGGAAAGGGGTAAATGGTAAACCACGGAAAATGATGTACTGGGGTTTGATAATTATACTGATTGCAGTATTGGTTTTTTCCTACAGTAATTCAATTTAGAGCAATCATTTGAAATCGTGAGTTATCAACTTAAAAGAACAATAAATAACAAAATTCAATATGAAAAAATCATTAAATCAAGACTTAATCAAAGAATGTTTAAATACAAAGCTAATCTTAAAGTCCACCAATCGGGGGGATTTAGGGGGGCTGAATTTACATATGAAACAATTACTTCTTACATTTCTGTATTTCTTCTTTATTTTATCAGCAAGTGCTACCAAAAGTAAAAATATTCAAACGCAAAAGATTTTATTGGATGGCACAAGCTGGCTCATAGCGCAAGATTCGTTGAATGTAGGCAATACTGAAAGTTGGTGGAAAAATCCGATACCGACGGCCAAACAGGCTAAAGTTCCTGGAATTATTCAAAATGTTTTTCCGGCTTATCACGGACTGGCATGGTACTGGCGAGAGTTTACGGCACCAGCAAATCCGCACAAAAACGGTCGGTATATCTTGAAGTTCAACTCTGTGGACTACCTCTGCGATGTATGGTTAAATGATATTCATCTGGGCAGACACGAAGGGGTTGAAAGTCCTTTTGAGTTTGATGTTACCGATATAATTAAATCGAATGGTGCAAACAAATTGGCATTGAGGATTTTAAATCCAACCATAAAAGAAATTGATGGTATATCGTATGCCAATATTCCTTATGGTTTTAAATCAGAACCTATAACTCCAGGCTATCTTTACAGCGTGGGCGGCATCATGGAGTCGGTTGAATTGCAAATGACTCCCCCCATTCGAATCACCGATTTGTTTGTGAAGCCAGATGCAGCAACAGGCGAGATTAAAGTTTCGGCAACAATACAAAATGCAAGCAATGCGGTAATTCAAGCGTCTATTTCGTTGGGAGTAAAGGCAAAGGGCGAAAAAAGTACTATCACAAAAACCATTGTAAAGGGTCAATACAAACAAGGAATTACCCAAATTGAAACCACCATAAAAGTTGCTAATCCCCATTTGTGGGATGTGAATGACCCGTTTCTTTATCAGGTAAAGATCAATGTACAAGCGTCAGGTTCGGCATCGAAAGATGAGAAAGCTATTCGCATTGGATTCAGGGATTTCAGGGTTTCCGATGGCGTATTCAAATTGAATGGCAAGCGTATTCTACTAAGTGGAATGACTGATGCTCAGATGTTTCCGGTGAGTACTTCGGTTCCAACTGACCCTAATATGATTTACTTGACTATTTCTAATCTTAAGAAAATGGGATTCAACTTATATCGCAACGTTTTTTCTATTGTACCCAAAGAGTTGTTGGATGCCTGCGATGAATTAGGCGTACTAGTCTATCGCGAAACCATGGCTTCCTGTGCTTATATTCCTTCTATACCCGAAGGGTGGCAGGCAAAATCGCATTGGAATTCACCTATGGACGAGTTAAAACAAAAACGATTTATTAACACCTGGCAGGATGCTTTTCGTCGGGATCGCAACCATCCCAGTATAGTGATGTGGGGACTTATTAACGAAACACCGCCGGGACCGATGTTAAAACTGGCTGTAGAATCGTTGCCCGCTGTCAGGGCAATTGACGAAACCAGAATAGTGGTGCTCAATAGTGGAGCAAACGCATCAATTGCCACCACTGATGGCACTGCAAAATATAAAATGCCTAACAAGTTTAATATGAGTAATGTAAACTCTCAAACGTGGGATGTTTCGGTACAAGATGTTCATTCTTACAAAGATTTACCTCACACCTACAATATTTTGTCGGAACTCCGAACCCTTGGAGGTGGAGAACTTGTATTTAATAAAGAAGGAGGAATGGGCGCTGCTATTCATTATCCTTATATGTTTCGTAAATACAAAGAAATTAATGGCTTAAACGCAGAAGAGATACCTGTTCTCCAAAATTTTTATAAGCTGTTTATGGCTGATTGGAAAACATGGAAGTTGGGAGAAGTGTGGAAACAACCCGAAGGATATTTTGATGATTGTTGGAGAAATTTAGTACCTCTAAGGATTATGAATGGAAACGCATACCGTGCAAATCCTAATTTAATAGCCTGGTCAACAACATCATTGTCGGATATGATTCTTGATGGTACGGGAATTTTGACTGCTTTCCGCGAAATTAAACCCGGTATGTTGGATGCGATGCAAAATGTAAATGCTCCACTGCGCTGGTCACTTTTTACCAATCCGGTGCAGCTTTACAGCGGTTCTAAAATTAAATTGGAAGCATTACTCTCCAATGTAGAAGTTTTAAAACCTGGAAAATACAATGTGTTGCTCGAAATAAAAGACCCAACCAAAAAAATAGTGCTGAGCAAAACAGTTTCTTTTGAAATTTCAACAACAGGAACTTCTTTTGTTACCACAGTTGTAAATGAAGATATCATAATCAATGGTGTTTCGGGTGAATACAGTTTTACTATGACTATGGAAAACCAGACCAAGGTAGCGGCAAACGAAATGAAATTTTATGTTTCCGACCGAACAAAAATACCAACGTTTACCCATGAAGTTTTGTTGATGGGGGATGATAAAGATTTGACTAACTGGCTTACTAATAATGGAATAAAAACCGTGCCTTATACACAGGGTGATTTCTCAAAACGAAATGTAATACTCGTTTCTCGCCCATCCGAAAATCTTACTTCAGAGGAACTGGCAAAACTGGCAGAACGGATTGCTCAAGGTTCAAGTGTTATTTATCTAACTTCTGATGTATTGGCAAAAAATTATCTTCCACTCGAAAAAATTGGAGGAATTGGTATTTCAAATCCGTTGTTTGGATTCTACAGAAAAGACGATTGGAGCAAAAAACATCCTATTTTTGAGGGTTTGCCTTCGGGTGGTGTGATGGATTATCACTATTATCGGAATATCATCCCTCCAAGAACTGTTATGATGAGTATGCCGGAGCCCGATGAAGCAGTTGCCGGAGCAATTAATGCATGCTTTCATTATTCATCGGGGCTAAATGTGGCAGTTTACAAACTTGGCGATGGGCAATTTATTGTGAATCATTTGCTGATTACAGAAAATTTAGGAACAGACCCAGTGGCTGAAAAACTGTTGCGCAATATGCTGAATTTTATATCAAAGGATATTCAATTGCCGTTGGCACAACTGCCTGCTGATTGGGCTAACCGACTCAACAAGATTGTAAAGAAATAAAATATTTCAATTAATTGCATTCAATACTTCTTAAAATGTGTTGTATAACATTAAATTTGAATAGTACTAAAATCCAAACCAGACGTGTAACAATTATAAACCAATAAAAATAATCGAATGAAACACAAAAAACTCAAGATTTATGCCGTACTGTTGCTGGGCTTAGGGCTACAGTCAACACAGGCAGAAACCGCACTTTTTGTTAAACAAAAAGTGGGTAGCAATACGCCCTTTAATATGAGTACGCTTAAATCGCTCACTTTTGCTGCTGGAAATGTATTGGTCAATAAAAAAGATGCTACCACCAGCTCCTTTGTGCGTACCAATGTTCAATACATGAACTTTGCAGCTAATATTGGAACTGAAGTTGCCAATAATACACTGGAAAAAAGTATTTTGTCAGTTTATTTTAATCAAAGCCAAAATGTATTAAACATTGCATACAGCGGCGAAATTACATCAAACTTGCAACTCGAGGTTTTTTGCATAGATGGTAAAATGGCACTCAAAACGAAACTTGACAATGCGTCAAGTAGTGTTTCTGTACAAAATTTAACTCACGGTATGTATCTGTGTCGTGTAGTGAATGGTAATAAAACTCAAATTCAAAAATTTATTAAACAATAATTAAACTCGGTTTTCAAAGTCCATTCAAGGGCTTGGAAACTATTAAAAACAAACTATTATGAAAACAATTCAAATTATTTTTTTAGCTCTTTTTTTCTCGGCTTCTTTAGCCATCGCACAGGACACGTTGTATGTATATAAAGCGGGTGCAGTTGCCTATAAAAGTGTTATTTCGACAGTGGATAGTATAACTTTTCAAAAAGTGTATCCACCAGCTACTACAGTTACTGACTTTGATGGTAATGTGTATCACACCGTAGTTATTGGCACACAAACATGGATGGTAGAAGATTTAAAAACCACGCATTACCGCGATGGAAGTCCAATAGCTAATGTGACTGATAACGGTGCATGGGTTGCTAATACAACTGGTGCTTGGTGCGATTACAACAATGATCCTGCAATGGGAACCAAATACGGTCACCTTTATAACTGGTATGCTGTTGCCAATGCAAGTAATCTTGCACCTGCTGGCTGGCATATACCAAGCTTTGCTGAATGGACTACTTTGGCAAATTATCTTGGTGGCGATGCTGCTGCGGGAGGTAAATTAAAAGAAACTGGTACGGTTAATTGGACTGCACCAAATTATGGAGCTACCAACGAAACTGGTTTTACTTCTCGTCCGGGTGGCTATCGTTCGTTTTCGGATGGTACCTTTGCACTAATAAACGGATATGTTAATATATGGGGGGCTGATGCTGCAGATGCGTCAAGAGGATATTATGTTTATATGCAATCGGACAACAGTTTTCTGAATAGAGGTGCATACTATAAAGGTTGTGGTTTTACAGTTCGTTGTATAAAAGACTAATTATTTTAATGGATTCTGTCACGCCATTGGTGTGGCAGAATCTTATTAATTCGTTCAGCTTGGTTTGAAATCCTTTTTTGGTTTTCGTAATCATTGTATTTATATTGATAATATTCTCTATATATCAATTCGCTTTAAACTTTCCAGCATTATTAAAAAAGGGTATCCATAATACATATGAAAAACAAACATATCAAAATATTTGTAGTAATCTTGCTTGGCTTAGGTCTTCAAGGAATTCAGGCACAAACCGCACTTTTTGTAAAAGAAAAAGCCGGTACTAATACGCCCCATAATCTGAACTTGCTCAAAAAGATAACTTTTAATGCTGGTAATTTAGTAGTAAATAAAAAAGATGCCAGTACCAGTTCTTATGTCCGAAACAATATTCAACACCTGAACTTTGGTGAAAACTTAGATACTTCTTTCGATAGCGATAAACCTGTAAAATTTTTTAATACAACCTATAGTCAATCGTATAACACCCCATGGGATAGTACTACATTTTTTACTCAATGGGATGCTGTTGATCCGCTATCACCGTTTGATGCCAACGATATTAAAGCGGGTTATTTGCAGTTTATATGGACTTACAAACGGGCAATTATTTCGAAAATTCCTTTCTATCCGCCTTACACCATTCAAACAGAAATTGAATATCCTCCCGGCTTGAATCAAGGGGGTGTAGTTTTAAGAGCAAATCCAATTTTTCCCGATCAAGTACAGGTAGCTCAGGGTGGTCCCGGGTTTAACAGTGAGGGTATTGCTTTATATCCTTCTTATGATGGATTGAATATGATCGTTCAATTTACTGGCGTTTTTAACGGCGATTTAACCCCAGTCACAAAGATATTTGTTCCAAAACCTAAAAGTGTTGCAAGCTTATTGACGAAGGGTGTCTTGAAAATTGATGATTTTGGCACCTCCATCTATGTATATTATAATGGCGTCCAACTCACCCGAATAAACCTTGGAGGTAAAGTTGGAAATATTTATACTTCCGGAACTGTTTATAATTATAAAATGGAAGTAGCCGGTACTTTTTCCAATATGGAAGTTGAAGCATTGGGGAAACTGGCTGTTGCACAAAGAGGTTGTGAAATTAAGCTTTTTAATGCCAAAATCGATTACGATGCTCATATAAAACAAACTATCAATTTTCCAGCTATTCCAAATAAACTTATTAACGATGTTCCTTTTACTATCTCAGCCACAGCCACATCTGGTTTACCTGTTCAATTTAGCATTGTATCGGGTCCTGCAACCTTGGTTGGCGATAAAGTTACCTTAACGGGCGAAATGGGTATCGTTACCATCAAGGCAAGTCAATATGGTGATAATCTACATTACCCTGCTAATGATGTAATTAAAGGATTTTATGTAAGCGACCCTGCGGTAAGTAATGTATCACCTACCAGTCAGGATTATGTTGATAATTGGGTAGCTACCGATGCTTTAGGACGCCAATTACCATCCTACGACGAAGCTGGTGCAAAACGGCCAAATAAACAAGTGGGTGTGTTCTATTATCTATGGTTGGGAACACATTATAATAAGGTATTTGACAATACCAAAATTATAGCTGGTTATCCTTCTGACCCCATGAGTCCGAATAATCCCGGCTGGGCAACCGAGCCAGCAACCTATTTCTGGGGCGAGCCCGAAGTGGGTTACAACAGATCCGAAGATCCATGGGTAATACGCCGCGATTTACAAATGTTAAGCAATGCACATGTTGATTTTCTGTTTTTTGATACTTCAAATGCCTATCTTTATTTAGATGTGGTTAAAACACTTTGTGAAGTATCGTTGCAGATGCGAAAAGAAGGAATACATACACCACAAATTGCATTTTTGACAAATGCGGGTGCACAAACAGTGAACATTTTATACGATAATTTTTATGCCTATTCTTCATACAATGAATTGTGGTTTAAATGGGATGGTAAGCCTTTGTTACTCGGAGATGTGAATAATCCTGCTTTACGTCCGGAAGTAAGAGATTTTTTCACCATCCGTTACAGTTGGGCATGGACTGATCCAACTCTGCCTAAGCAATGGCAATGGATAGATACGTACCCTCAGGACTATGGTTGGAATATAGATTCTGCAGTACCTGAGCAAGTTGCCGTAGCTGTTGGTTCACATTCCGAGATTAACCATGGTACCAGTTTTAACAATAATGCAGAACCTCCAGTAAATGAAAAGTATTTAACTGACTTTACCGGTCAGGGATTGAATTTTGCCGAACAGTGGAAACGGGTATTTGAAGTAGATCCGCCTATTGTGATGGTTACTCAATGGAATGAATGGATAGCCGGAAGAAGTATTTGGGATAAGGGTGATGCTATTGTTGCTGGCCGACCTATTAAAAATGGCGATTCCTATTTTATTGATGCTTTTAATGAGGAATGGAATAGGGACATGGCTCCTATGAAAGGTGGGCATACGGATAATTATTATTATCAGCTAATTGCCAATATCCGGAAATACAAAGGTATGGCTGAACCTCAAGTGTTTTCAGCACCAACTACCATAAATCTTGCAGGCGACTTTTCGCAATGGCAAACTATCACTCCTGTTTTCAAAGACCCGGTTGGCGATGTGATGCATCGCAATTTCAGAGGGTACGATGCTGCCATTCAGTATGTAAATAACACAGGAAGGAACGATGTATTGGAATCAAGAGTTACATCCGATGCTAACAATATTTACCTTTATGTAAAAACTGCTGATGCTATCACTGCTTATACCGACCCCAATTGGATGTTGTTGTTTATCGATGCGGATAGAAACAAAGGTACTGGTTGGGAAGGATATGATTATGTGGTGAACTTGGGTGTAAAATCGGCAACCGAAACTACCCTGAAACAATGGAATGGAAATGCATGGGGAAATGAAATCACCATCAACTATAAATTAGTAGGGAATGAAATGGTAGTAAGCATACCAAGAACTTCTGTAGCAATGGATAAAACTACTCCTGAATTTTACTTTAAATGGGCTGATAATCCACAACAATTGAATGATATAACAAGCTTTTTCACGGATGGTGATGCGGCTCCGGACAGACGATTCAACTTCAATTTTAGTAGTTCGAAAATTGTTGCTGTAACTCAAACACCTTATAAAACCATGAATATACCCGGAACGGTAGAATTTGAAGATTTTGATAATGGTGGTGCTGGAGTAGCGTACTCCGATGGTACTTTTGGTAATTTGGGTGGAGCTTATAGAACTTCTGAATCGGTTGATATTGAAACCATAGCAGGTGGAGGTTATGACATTGCCTGGATTAATTCCAACGAATGGCTAAGCTATACTGTAGAAGCAAAAGCAATGGGTGTATTTACTACCAAAATTCAATATGCAGCAAATAGTGTTGGAAATGAAGTTATCATCAATGTAGATGGAGTTGATAAATCGGGCGTTATCACATTCCCAAATTCAAGTGGAGCATGGTCAAGCAAGAATGTCGATATTCAGCTTACTCCAGGGAAACATATTATTAAATTTTTCATCAAAAATGCTTCGAGTGATTTTAAATTAGATAAAATGGATTTTACGGAGAAAAATGTGGTTTATCCAAGCAATGGCACAGGTTTGAATGCAAGTATTTGGGCAGCTTCATTGGGCGGTAGAACTTGGTTCAAAGATTCTATTTGTACATCAATTGACCCTGCAATAAACCATGCTTGGGGCGATGTAAGTCCGGGTTGTGGCGTTAGTAAAGATTTTTGGAACATCCGTTGGCAAGGTGAAATTCAAGCACTTTACTCCGAAATACATACTTTCTACCTCACGGTAAACGATATGGGACGAGTTTGGATTAATAATGAATTAATTATCGATGGCTGGAACTCAGCAAGCACGGGCATCACACTTACCGGCACTATTGCTTTAACAGCAGGACAAAAAGTGCCCATAAAAGTCGATTTTGCTGAAAAAACCGGTGATGCTTCGATAAATTTTGAATGGAGTAGTCCATCTATGATTAGGTGGTCGGTACCGCAAAGCCAACTTTTTCCGCTTGTAAATCCCAATGGTTTGAATGAAGTAAGGGCAGCTAATTTCTCCGTTTTTCCAAATCCGGCAACCAACAAATTGAATCTAAATTCAGGTTTAAACAATGTTGAAAGTATTCAAATAGTTGACTTACAGGGCAGAGTTGTTTATACAAACACTGAGCAATTTAGTGGACAAAAATCCATTGGCATAAAATTAGAAAAAGGAATTTACTTTATAAAATTAACAGGTAAGATTCCATATTCTAATCAAAAATTAATTATCAAATAGTATTAATAATAAAAGTAATAATCTTATGAAACTCAAAAATCCCAAAATCACGTTAGTGATTCTATTTTGCTTTTCACTGTTGGGTTTAACGGCACAAACCAAGATGCTTGTAAAACCAAAGCAAGGTGCAAACAGCTTTTTCAATACCTCTACGGTAAAAAAAATAACTTTTAGTTCGGGTAATTTTTTAGTGAATAAAACGGATGCATCTACCAGTACGTTTACTATAACAGGGACTCAGGCTTTAAATTTTGGAACAATTCTTAGTGTCTCTGGAGTTACCAATGTTTCTGCTCTCACATTAACGCCAGCCAGCGATTTGGTCGTTTCGTCGAACAAACTAACCATTAATCAGCCAACCACTGTTAGCAGCATTACCGTTGCGCCCGGAGCCGAACTTGAATTAACATCGGGTCAAACGCTTACCGTCGGTAAAGTAACTTTGCAAAGCGATGCCTCGGGCACAGCAACCTTGGTAGATAATAACACCAGCTCACCACAAGCAGTTACTGCTACTGTGCAGCAATATGTTACATCGGGTCGTAACTGGTATATGTCTATTCCAATGGCTTCGGGCGCAAGTTCGTTGCTAAGCAGAGGAACTTCGGTGGCTTGCTACGACGAACCAAGCGGTACTTGGATAGCACCAGCAGCAGGTACGCTCAATAAATTGCGTGGTTATGTACAGGTGGCAACCAGCACGCCTTCAACAACAGGCACAACCGGAACGGTAGATTTTACGGGAGTTGTAAATACAGGAGCACATTCCATCACTTTATCACGCACAGCAGGTAAAACAGGTTTTAACTTGGTAGGAAATCCATATCCTTCGTATTTAGATTGGAATTTGGTAACCAAAACCAATGTGTCGAATACAATGTGGTTCCGCACCAAAGATGGTGGAGTTTATAAATTCTATACTTACGTTGCAAACGTAGGCGAAGGTGTAGGTTCGCCAGCAACTGTTACGAATAAAATCCCACCTATGCAAGCATTTTGGGTACGTGTAAATACAGTTGGCACAGGAAGTATAGCTGTTGATAATAACATGCGTTCGCACAAAGATGTGGTTGGAAATTTAATTAAGGTTCCAAAACAAGTTACACAACAATTGTTGCGTTTGCAAGTTTCGAACGGTACAAATACCGACGAAACAGTGCTGTATTTCAATGCCAATGCTTCGGATAATTTCGACCAATATGATGCACAAAAACGAAGCAACGATGATGCCGCTATTCCTGAAATTTATACGCAGGTTGGTGCAGAACAATTGGTAATTAATGGAATGAATAGTGTAAAATACAACACCGAAATTCCAATTGGTTTTAGTACGCTCACAGCAGCCAATAATAATGGCTTGAGTATCTCGGCCAACGAAATGACCAACTTTGAAACCGGCACACGTGTGATATTGATTGACAAACAGAATCCAAGTGTGGAAACCGAACTTACCAACGGTGCAGCTTACAGTTTCAGTGCTCCTGTTACAGCCCCAACAACCAATCGTTTTAGTTTGTTGTTCCGTGCTCCGGGAGTTACAACTGGTATTGATAATGGAACAAAACTGAATGCGCAAGTATTTGTGAATGCTGCCAATCAGATTATAGTAGCAACACCTGAAAAGGCAACGGTTGCTATTTATAACGTAATGGGTCAAAAGCAATACGAAAACATGCTTACCTCCACCAAAACAACTATCAACAAGGCTTTCGGTGCAGGCATTTATTTCGTAGCGTTAACAGTAAATGGTCTGAGTGAAGTACAAAAAGTAATCATCCGTTAATACAACTAATATGAAAACATCAGGAAAACCCACAGAAAAACGGATGTACTTAAATCCTACAATAGAGTTAATTAAGTTAGATAACGAAATATCATTGGCATTACAATCTATTCCACCCGAAGGTCCGGGAGAAAGTGCTTTATTCGCACCAGAATATTTGAATAATGATCCATTTAGAAATAGTATAGGATAGTCCGAAAAGTTTAGCTTTTCGGTAAAAAGGTTTATTTGTAAAATCTGCCAGAATTCAATTTCTGGCAGATTTTCATTTGCGAAAAATTCCTCAAAATTAGCAGCTATTGTTAATTTTCTCGAACAGGAAATTATTGGCAAACTCGAAAATACTTGATTCATTTATTTTTGTGTCACCGTTTTTTTTATGTTACAAAAAGACAATGGTTATGTTACAACTGCAATCCTCAAATACACTCTTATACTTTACTTTTGTGAGATGATTTTATATCTTAATACGAATCAATTTTACTTTTAATAAGCCCATTTTTAAAATAAATTATAAATACCAAAAAGCATGTATTTCTAATTTATAATCAACACAAAATATGTTGTTAATTTTTCATTTTAAAATGTATAAATTATGAAAATGTTTTACCTCGTTTTGAGTGTTATTTTCTGTTCTGTGCCAGTATCAATATTTGGAACAAATTCTATTGAAGGTTTTGAAAATATTGGATGGACTTTCAGCACACCAAACCCAGCTGTGGGAAATGTCGAAATTATTTCAACAGATAGTTATTCGGGTGCAAAATGTTTGAAAATAACGATAACTAATCCAACTCCCAATGCACCTTGGAATGTTTGGGGCAACAAACAAAGTTTTGGTTCGGTGGTTAAAGGAAAAAAATACAAACTAAAATTTTGGAGTAAAAGTACCGCCGATGCACAAAAGATTAACTTTGGTTTTAATGTAAACGGAACAAGTGATGAATTAAACACCGATTTTAGTTCTCAACAAGCAGGTTGGGTTTGGACTCGTAACTGGGAACAACACGATGTTACTTTTATTGCCTCTCGAACGACCGAAGTGGCACTCTATTTTCATGCTGCATCGAACATAGGTGAAGTGTTCATTGATGACCTTTCACTCGAAGAACAGCCCTTATCAATCAATGACCCAAGTTTTGAAACGCAAAATTGGTGGATTGGTGGAACGCCGGTAAATAATACAGTCACAAATTCGTTGGGTTCATTCACTTACGATAATACTGTGAGTAGAACAGGCTTGTGGTCGTTAAAGATTAATACAATTGCCGTAGGAAATGCGTGGGATTTGATGGCTGTGTGTGGTGGCGTTTATTTTCAACTTGGAAAGGATTATAAAGTTTCGTTTTGGGCACGTGGAGATGGTAATGGTAACAGTAGGATGGTAACGGTAGGTGCTTCAAATGGTCTTGTATTTTTCAATATAGCCAATGCAGTTGTGTGGAAACAATACTCATTCACCTTTACATGCGATGCAACCGGAGTAGGTCCAAAAGATTTCGGAATTCAAGCAGGTAATAGCCTTGGTCAATTTTGGGTAGATGACATAGAAATAGTTGAAATTACACCAGAACCATTTTTAAGGTATAAATACGAAACCAATAATTTATTGCCAGTTAATTCGGGGTTCGAGTTCGGAATTAACGATATCTTTACCAATATAGCTTCAGGTGGTGCAAGTGCCACATTCGAAACGGATAATAACGATTCATTCGAAGGGTATAAATCGTTAAAAGTAAATGTGACAACCGTTGTGTCAAATGAGTTTTGGAAAGTACAAATGAATACTCGGAAATTTAAGGTCATAAGAGATCACAAGTACATTCTCTCATTTTGGGCAAAAGCAGATAATGGACAAAAGATGGATGTAAAAATAGCTGATACCGAAAATAACACATGGATTGGCGGCGAAAAACAATTCACGTTGAATAATGATTGGACTCGGTATAATTATGAGATTACATCAAACGTAACAAGTTCAGGGCAGCGAGGAGCTTTTCTTACATTTATGTTTGGCAGAAGTATAGGTAATTATTGGTTAGATAATGTCGTTTTTGCTGACTTGGATACTATTAATACTTCTATTGATTTACCAAATTTATTGAATAGTGAATACTCAACACAAATCATGAATGGTGATTTTGAGCAGAATGGTTTTGAAAACTGGACACATTCAAGCGATGCGGTGTTGATAAATATTGGATCAAAAAGCGAAGCTAATGCTGCCAGAATTACAAATGAAATACCGAGCATATTGACTTACAACTCAAATATTAAACAAAGCAACATATCATTGGCAAGTAATAAAACTTATCTCGTTTCTTTTTGGGCTAAAGCCAATGATTTGCTGTATTTAAAATCTGTAGTTGAAAACAACGATATGCTAATAACAGGCGAATTTACCACTAAACTTAGTAAGGAATGGCGACGATACGAGTATTTTATTACGACTCCTTATGGGTGGAATATTAATACTGATAAAGCTACATTAAAGTTTGGTAGTGCATATCAAAAAGGCATATATGATATTGATGATGTAATTATTACAAATTTTGAAGCCACTGCAGATAAGCCATCTACTGCTATTGATTTAGTAAATCAGTCGTTTGTTAAATGTAATATAAATAAGCAACAAATTCAGATTTTCAATTCTGAATTTATTCAATTCAAACTTTTTAATTTGAATGGCACATTGGTTTCGAGCGATTTGTTAAATCAAGGCAAATGTACTTTTACAAACCCCTTGTTAAATGGGATATATGTAGCTAAATTAATAAAATCAGATGGAACTTTTAATATGAGCAAACTCATTGTAAAATAGAAAGTATTTACAAACGCAATATTTGAAAATGAATAGAATATTAATAGTAAAATTGTTCTGTATGATTTTTTGCCTGAATACAGTATTTGCCATTCAGCCTGAAAAAAAACAGCTTTCAATTACTCAATCCGAAGGTAGCCGTTTAACCTTATATTTAAACGGCGACGATTTTCGTGGCCATTCGTTAACCACAACCGATGGTTTCGAAATTATTAAAGATGAAGCAAAGGATCTCTATTATTATGCTTATACCGACAAAACTGGTCGATTGAAAAGTACCGAAGTAATTGCGCATAACCCCGATAACCGTTCCAATTCAGAACTCGATTTTCTGAAAAGTGATATGTTCAAAAAGGCAATGAGAGCTAAAAGCTTATTAATTGACCCAAGTTTAACGATATTTAAAACTTTTCCCAGCTTAGGCAATACTAAGTTGTTAATGGTTTTGGTCAATTTTAGTGACAAGCAAAATATTTATAGTCAACAAGATTTCTCGAGTTTGATGAATGAGCCAAAATATGCTGGAATTGGAAGCTTTAAAGATTATTATAATGAAGTTTCGGGTGGAAAATTGAATGTAACAACCGATGTTATTAATTGGGTAACAGTATCGAACACGCATAAATATTACGGCGAAAATATATTTGGTATTGATGTTGCCCGCACTGAATTAGTAATGGAAGTTATTCAACTTATTAATCCTTTTGTAAATTTTGCCGATTACGATAATGATAAAGATGGTGTTATGGATGGTTTATGCATTGTACATCAAGGGCAAGGTGAGGAATACGTGGGGTCTGACCCTAACAACCTTTGGTCGAGTATTGGTGATTTACGCAAGCTGTATAATCCGCCCTATCGCGAGCTGAAATTCGATGGTATAACATTAGGTCCTTTCTCGCTTCAGCCCGAAATTGAAGGCTATACTGGCAGAACAGGTATTAGTACAGTAGGTGTTTTTTGTCACGAATTTGGTCACTGGCTCGGACTTCCCGATTTTTATGACACTGATCTCGGAGGTAGTGGTGGTCAATATTATGGTACAGATGGTTGGGACTTGATGAACTCAGGAACATGGAATGCAACTTACAGGGCGGGAGATACACCAGCACATCATAATCCTTATTCGAAAAATAAATTAGGTTGGAATACAACAACAATTCTGAATAGTCCTGCAACCATTACAGGAATGAAAGATGCGACCGTTTCAAACTTAAATTATCGGATTAATACCAAAACAGAAGGAGAGTATTTTTTACTGGAAAACAGACAAAAAAAATCATTCGATGCGGGTGTCTATAATGATGGATTGGTAATTTATCACGTGGACAGTGCTCAGATTGAAGGAAATACATCTACAAATCAGGTTAATATATCATCTAATCAGGGCATGGTATACGAACGCGTTTCGTGGAAACTTTCTTTTCCCACCATTGGAACTGAATTTTCGGATAATTCTACTCCCAACTCGCTATCAAAGAATAATATACCTACAGAAAAACCAATTACGAACATAAAAATGCTAAATCGACAAATTAGTTTTGATTTTATGGGTGGGTTAAATGCCGATTTAAAAATCCCAAATTCAACTTATATTATTAGCAGTTTTGAAAAAAACATATTGATTAAAAATGCGCAAGGTGAAAATTATAAACTTTATAATACCACTGGCGAATTGATTATGGGCGGAAAGATTATGGATAATGCTTATAAAATAGTTATTCAAAAAGCTGGTATTTATATTTTTAAGATTAACAATAATAGCTATAAGGTATTTATATATTAGAGATTAAAAGTTTGAAAAATTGAGGGAACTTTCATTAAATTACGTCTATTCATTTATGTTATTTATTGATTTAAGATTTTTAGCAAAGAAATACATTGAAAATAATTATTTATACAAAATAAAATGAGTTTGATATTGAATAAAAAATTAAAAGTTATTCTTTTGTGCTTCATAGTTACAATTGGAGGAGCTTACTCACAGACAATTAATGTGTCGGGCGTGGTGGTCGACGAAACTGGTGAGACGATTATTGGAGCTACCATTGTTTCAAAAGAAAACTCAAAAAATGGTACTGTAACCAATTTCGAAGGCAAGTTTAGTTTAACTGTTTCGGCATCGAATCCTAAAATCATAGTTTCGTATGTTGGAATGACAGCACAGGAACTTACCGGAAAACCGTCGATGAAAATTACTTTAGTTTCAAACTCCCAACAACTTCAAGAAGTCGTGGTTACGGGTATGATGAAAATTGACAAGCGTTTATTTACCGGAGCTTCAGACAAATTGGATGCGGAAAAAACCAAAATGGATGGTGTTACCGATGTGAGTCGGGCATTGGAGGGTCGTTCGGCCGGTGTTTCGGTGCAAAACGTATCGGGTACATTTGGTACAGCTCCCAAAATCAGGGTGCGTGGAGCAACCTCTATTTACGGTAACTCCAAACCATTGTGGGTAGTGGATGGGGTAGTGGTGGAAGATGCCATTGATGTTTCGAGCGATGACTTATCGTCTGGAAATGCCGAAACCTTGATTTCTTCAGCTATTGCAGGTATTAATGCTGATGATATTGAAAGTTTCCAAATTCTGAAAGATGGATCGGCAACTTCTATTTATGGTGCGCGCGCCATGGCTGGTGTGGTCGTTATTACTACCAAAAAAGGGAAAGCAGGCATAAGCAAATTAAGTTATACCGGTGAATTTACTTCGCGTTTTGTGCCCAATTATGGTGATTATAATATCTCAAATTCGCAACAACAAATGGGAATTTACCAAGAAATGGAACGAAAAGGATGGCTGGAATTTGCGACCTTAACTTCGGCAGTAAGCTCAGGTGTTTATGGTAAAATGTACGATTTGATAAGCAAACGAACTGATACAGGTTATATGCTTCAGAACACTCCCGGCGCACGAAATGCCTATTTGCAACAAGCAGAGATGAGAAACACCAATTGGTTTAACATGTTGTTCAATCAAAATTTGACCAAGAATCATTCTGTAAGTATATCTTCGGGAACTGAAAAGGCAAAATTCTATGCCTCATTATCAGCCTTTAACGATCCGGGCTGGACAAAATCAAGTTCAGTAGAACGATATACTGCCAATGCCAACGGTTCTTATTCAATTTCAAAATCCTTGACTTTAAATGTAATTACGGGTGGTTCGTATCGCAAGCAAAAAGCCCCGGGAACGATTGGTCAGGAAGTAGATGTGGTAAGTGGTGAGGTAAAACGTGAATTTGATATAAACCCTTACAGCTACGCGTTGAATACTTCACGCACATTGGACCCAAATGAGTATTACCGTCGTAGTTATGCCGATTTTAATATTTTTCATGAACTCGCAAATAATTATATCGATTTGAATGTAGCCGATTTAAAATTTCAAGGAGAATTAAATTGGAAGATTATTCGTGGACTCGAGGCATCGGTTTTAGGGGCAATTAAATACCAATCGTCCACCCAAGAACACAATATTAAAGACAAGTCTAATCAGGCCGAAGCATATAGGGCTGGTGTTTTCCCCGAAAACTCAACCATTCGCGATTTGAATCCACTCTTGTATTCAAACCCCGATAATCCGAGTGCTTTGCCCATTTCTATTTTGCCCGAAGGTGGTATTTATAATCGCACAGCTTATTCAATGCGTGGAATTGACTTTCGAGGCACTTTAAATTACAATACCGAAATAAATGAAGCGCATATTCTAAATTTGTTTGGCGGCATGGAAACCGGTTCTATTGATCGTAACCGAAACTGGTTTCGTGGTTGGGGATTTCAATACGATAGCAGTACTCCTTTTTACGATTACAATGTTTTTAAACAAAGTAAAGAAGAAAATACGGATTATTATTCCAACATGTGGACGTATTCACGAAATATGGCATTTTTTATTTCATCAACTTATTCGTACAAAGGACGCTACACCCTAAATGCAACCGGACGTTACGAAGGAACAAATAAATTGGG
>CAYXQZ010000037.1:0-22102 GCA_964466415.1 uncultured Paludibacter sp. | reverse complement strand
TGACCGAAAAGGAAAACAAAGCATTAAATCTCTTATCTTAACTCACAACTCATAATTCTTAACTCATAATTCATAATTCGAAACTCATATTTCTTAACTCGTAACCAAAATAATGATTTTAAAAGAAGATATTTTCCCTATTGGTCAGCTCATCAAGCCTCATGGCGTAAGTGGCGAAATGACATTTAGTTTTACTTCGGATGTATTTGATACCGAAGAAGCTGCATTTCTAATCATTGAGATTCAGGGCATTTTTGTGCCGTTTTTTATCGAAGAATATCGTTTTAAATCGAACCAAACAGCATTGATAAAATTGGAGGGAGTTAAATCGGATGAGAAAGCGCGAAGTTTCTCGGGCTCAACTGTATACTTACCAAAAAAATACTTGGAAAAGGTGGTTGACACCGAAATTGAACTCGATTATTTTGTAGGTTTTACGCTTGTTGACGAAGTAAAAGGCGACATTGGTTTAATTACGGAAGTGGACCAAACTACCGACAATGCCCTTTTTGTGATTGGTAAAGGTCGTGACGAAATGCTAATTCCGGTGGGCGACGATTATATTATCAAGATTGACCACAAGAAAAAACGCATTGTAGTTCGTTTGCCCGAAGGATTGCTCGATTTATAAATAAGCTGTAAAAAGCTTATAGTTCCAATTTATCCAACAGCTTTATATATAATTCAATAGCTTCTTCAATTTCGTTCAAATAAATAAACTCATCGGCTGTATGTGAGCGTGCCGAGAGTCCAGGGCCCATTTTTATACTTGCAAAAGGCATTAGCGCCTGATCCGAAAGGGTAGGGGAGCCGTACAATTGACGGTTTAACTTAAGAGCACTAGTAACTACAGCGTGCTGCAATGGTGTAGCACTTGAACTTAAGCGAGTAGAGCGAGCAGTAACTTCGCACGAAATATTTTTCTGAATTTCGGCAAGCAAATCTACATTGCTATAAAGTTCATTACTCCTAACATCCACCACAAAACTACATTTATCAGGCACCACATTATGCTGAGTACCAGCATTTATTTGTGTAACTGACATTTTTACTGGCCCAAGCAAGTCCGAAACCTTTTCGAATTGGTGATTCTGAAACCAGGTCAAATCAGCTAATGCTTTGTATATTGCATTTTCGCCTTCGTTACGTGCAGCATGTCCGGCTTTACCATAAGCCACACAATCCAAAACCATAAGCCCTTTTTCGGCTACAGCGGCATGCATTTCGGTAGGTTCACCCACAATGGCAAAGTCAATGGCGGGCAATTCGTTTAATAAACTTTCGATGCCATTTTTACCCGAAACTTCCTCCTCGGCAGTTGCGGCAAAAATGAGATTATAGCTTTGAGGATGAGCCGAAAGGTAAAAAAAAGCATGTAATAAACTCACCACACTAGCACCAGCATCGTTACTTCCAAGTCCGTATAACTTACCATTTTCAATACTAGGTTCATAAGGATTACGTGTCCAAGCACTTACAGGCTTCACGGTGTCGATATGCGAATTGAGCAAAATTGTTGGTCGCGAAGTATCAAAACCAGGACTCATCAACCAAATATTATTAGCACTTCGCGAAACGGTATAGCCTCTCTCTTCCAGATAACGTTCCAGAAAATCAGCAAGGTTTTTTTCGTCCCTGCTAAAAGATTCAATCGAAATCATTTCGCTCAATAAAGCTATCGCGTCGCTTTGCATAAAATTTGAAATTAGAAATTAGCGAATTGAGAAACTAGAAAAATCTCCAAATCATCTTATTATCACATCAACTCATCATCACATTACCACATTATCACATTATCACATCACCACATCAAATGATTTTCATCTCTTTCAACCAAACTTTCAACTCATCAGGCCAATTATCAGCGGGTATGCCTCTTTTTCGCATGCCAAAACCATGTCCGCCTTTGTCGTAAATCACTAATTTGACAGGGACGTTTTTCGCTTCTAATGCTTTTTTCAAATTTTCGCTGTTAGCAATTGGCACTGCGCTATCGTCCTTAGCGTGAACAATAAATGTTGGAGGTGTTTTCTTTGTAACTTGTAATTCATTTGAATACAATTTAACCATTTCGTCAGTCGGTTTTTTACCAAGTAAATTAGTTCGTGATCCTTTGTGGGTGTAAGTGCTATCCATAGTCACTACAGGATATCCCAAAAGCATAAATGCTGGACGCTCCGCTTTTGTTTTAAAATGCGTACCAACTGTGGATGCTAAATGCCCTCCAGCCGAAAATCCCATTATACCAATTTTATTTTTCTTAATTTTCCACTCTTTGGCTCTGCTTCTGATAATCGACATGGCTGTTTGAGCATCTTTAAGCGGTACAGCATGGTGTCCATTTGGCATGCGGTAATATAACACAAAGGCAGAAATGCCCATTTTGTTAAACCAACGAGCAAACTCCTCTCCTTCTTTTATTTGCGATACACCACTATATCCACCTCCGGGGCAAATAAGTACTGCTGAGCCATTGGCCGAATCTTTAGCAGCGGGAAATGCAAGCATACGTGCTTCGCTAATATTGATAATAAACTCTTTATCCCTAAAGCTCTCAGCAACTTGAAGTTCGTTACTTTCATTTGCTCCGTTTGGATAGATAAGAATTTTTTCCTGACTCATAACTGATATTGCAATAAATAATGTGCTAATTAGAATTTTGAATTTCATACGATTATTTTTTTAGGTGAGAAGTGTACATTGGTTTCTATATAAAATGAAATGGGCAATCGAATGATTACCCCTATAAAAAGCGAAAGGTAGCTTTACCTCACGGTAATCTACCAATCTTTTTGTTAACCTTAAATCTAATACTATGAAAAAATCACGATGCAAAGATACGGTGTGATTTTTACACTTGCAAGCATTTTGGAAATTATTTTTCCAGAAAACGTGTTTTATAACATATTTTATGATATTGGTATACCAAATATTGATTTTCACTTTAAATGTGATGCTTTTAAGCCCTTAATTATTGCATTTGTAAACCCATTTGCCTCCATTTCGTTCAATCCTTTAATGGTAATTCCACCAGGAGTTGTTACTTTGTCAATTTCCACCTCGGGGTGCGAATCGTTAGCCTCAATCAAGTCGATAGCTCCACGGAGTGTTTGAAGTACAACTTCCTTAGCCACATTTGGGTAAATTCCCATCTCAACTCCACCTTCCATGGCCGCTCTGATATAGCGGAATGCATAAGCAATTCCACACGACGACAGCGACATAAATGCATTGAGTTGTGATTCGGGCACTAGAAAAACTTTGCCTAACTCATTGAATAGAGCAAGGATCACTTCTTGTTGTTCGGCAGTTGCATGTTGAGCAGATATAGTTGATACACTTTGCATTACATCGATAGCCGTATTTGGTATTACTCTAAAAAGTGCTGCATCGGTGTCGAATAGGTCAACTAATTTACTAAAATCAACACCTGCTGCCACCGATACAATGAGTTGTTTTTTGTAATCAAGTTTCTTTTCAATTTCGTTTGCAATAGTTTCGACCAACCAAGGTTTTACGGCAATTATCACAATATCAGCATTTTTAATAACTTCAATATTGGATGACAAAGTGCTAATTTCGGGTTGCTCGGCAGTAATAGCAGCCAAATTAGCTTCCGAAATATCACTTACAGCTATATTCGAAGCCTTAATCATTGTGCCTTTAGCCAATCCACGAGCTATAGCTCCACCCATATTTCCTGCGCCTATAATGGCAATCTTCAGGTTTGTTGTTTCCATGATAAATGCGTTTGCTAATTATTTTTTACAAAGATAATCGAAAATGAACAAATTGTTGGTATAATATTAATTTACTGTCACAACAAACCATTGATTTGTATCTGTTTTTTTGGCAAATTTAATTTCTTGTGGATTTAATTTACTTGCTGTCGACAATGTATAATTAGCTGACAACAAAGCAATAAAGCTATTTAACTGCGTTATATCAGTTAAAAACTGAATACCAATTGCATCGCTATTTACTTTTTTACTAATCGTAATGGCATCTTTTACAGTTTGAGTAATTTCCATGTCAATTTTTCCTTCGGTTTTGATATTTGATCGGCTATACGACACGGTTAGAATAAACCGATTAATAAAATAGGAAATCGTAATTTTTAAATCTTCGGCATTATATGTAGATTTAAATCCTTCGAGAACAGCAGTATAAGCCGTTTTTAAATTGGAACTCATTGTATTTGGATCAATATTCCAAACCTTTAAGTTATTAATAGCAAAAGTGGCCAAATCCTCAACTCCAGCTAATTTGTAATCGGGATTTTCGATACTTACCAAAGCGGAATTATCAGTATTTAATTTGAAATTTTGAAACGAAAGTCCTTCAATTTCAACTTTATCCTGAAATCGAATACCTTGATTAGTTATTATAAAAGGTACAAATGATGTAGTAAGTGTTCCTTCCTTTTTCATTACAAAAACATGCTTATAACCCTCGGCAAACGAATAAACCGTATTTTTTATTGCCATGCTTAGTTTGGGTGCATTGACTGAAAACAACAATTTATCGGCATTGTCTAAGGATTGAAGATATGATGTCCAATTCGTAGTATCGCTCAGTTTGGTCATTACAATAATCGATTTATACTTTTTTCCCTGCAAAATAATTTGTTGCTCAGTGGTTTTTAATACAACAAATTCATAATCACCTTCGTAACCGTAGCCATCCGGATTTTCAGGATTCGAAAAACGATGTAATACTTTGCTGAATGTATTAAATGTAAGCACAGGTCCATTATCGCCTATCATTTCGAACAAACATGAATCTTGCTCGTATGCCGCATTGAGTGTAAGATTGCTTTGCGAAGCAATAACTGCCATGCCTGATGGTTTAAATTTAACCAAAAGGGTATAGCCAGCATTTGTAGGATTTGTAAAATAAGCCATTTCCCAACCGTTTGTTGCACTAGTAAGTACTTTTAAGTTATCGGCCATAGCTTTATTTAGTCGCTCAGCTGGCGAAGCGTCAAAAATATCCTTTTCTTGGTTAGAGCAACTGCTTAGTAATATAAGCAACAATATACTAAGTATTTGTATGTGTTTTATCATTTTCTGTATAAATTAAACGCTCTTAAAAACGCCCCTTTAGGGGGTTTGGGGGCAGTTATTTAATTATTTCATTAATATTTGCTTCTCTTTTAATTATTTCGGCACGCAAGGCATCAATATCAATACTCCAAGCAGTTTTCAACCATTTGCGAGCAATAGTAAGTTTTTCAAGTATCAATGCTTTACCATCAATACCATCGTCGGGTAACGTAATTGTATTGCCTTGCGCATCAGTTGTGACTCCATTTTGACTCGCCATTAGCAAAATATTATTCCATTGGGCATCGCTTTTTACAAGATAATTAGCAATTATCTCAACAAAATCTTCTCTATTCTGACTACCTGCATACGGCGATACAAAACCAAGTGTAGCAGCTTCTGAATCAGTGCGATATTGCCAACCAAGCGGATTGTATTTTCCTTGCGAAATAAGTCCAAACTCAACTGGATAATTTCGTTTTTGATGCAAAATATGTGCAAACTCGTGATGCATGGTTTTAAAATAATACTCATTTAAAATATCAACATCACTAGGATCTAAAGCATTACAATTGTAGAGCGTTACTTTTAATCCTCCCTCGGCTGTACCTAACAAAATTGTTCCCGAAATAGGGTTATAGGCAGGCGAGCCAATTAAATGTATGATGCGCGGTCCATTTTCTTTCAAAAATTCAGGGCTTACAATGGTTCCATATACATCGAACCATAGGTACTTTACGAGTTTTGCCATCTGCTGCGCTTTAGCAAAAGAGGTTGGCACCAAATTGTAATCTTGATCGGAACCCACATCCTGCATGCGGTAACGGAAATCGAGATTGTAAGGCACCAAATACGAATCGTGCAGCCAAGTATCAAATGCATAACTTGCCGATGAAGGATCGGATTTTATATTTGTTTCAAAAATACTGGCAGAAAAATTCTCGTCGGTATTGCACGACAAAAGAACTGACGATAGCAGCAGTATTAGGAGGTATTTATAACTTTTTAAATACATATTTGTATGATAAGAATGTTTATATTTTGACAATTGAAGTTTAATTGATTCGTTTAAAATTACTATTCGAAACAGGTTTTGTTATTCCAGGATTTGGGTCAATACCAGCGCTTATTACTTCTTGTGGTATTTGAATAGCTCTTCTATCGTCGTTGTAAAGTAATTTTGTAACACCACTTCCTGATACATTATGTTCTATTTCAATACCATAGCGTTTCAGATCCATCCAACGATAACCATCGAACATGGTTTCGATACGGCGGAAATGCAAAACACAATGTATCAGCGGACGTTGATTGGCTGTCACTGTAAATTGCGAACTAACTTTGTCGGAATTTAGCGTTTTCACAAAAAGTGTTTTGCTCGAAACATAAAAACTACGAATGATTTGTTCCGTAAGTACAACAGGAGCAAGATGTGATTTATTCCAGCGTTCGAGGTCTGCTACTGCCTCAGCTGTTCTATTCAAATAAATCAATGCTTCGGCGCGACAAAGTAAGGTTTCGTCGGTTGTAAACTCAGCCCTTACAACATGCGCATATCCTATTCCAGCAATCTTATCAGTATACTCAAACATTTCGTACGATTTTGGAAAAAACACACCGTAGTCCTGCTCGCCACTAATATATAGTTTACCATCGAAGCAAGGCAAACTACCCGTCCAAGTTGGTCCAGAACCATAGGTTGAGCCTGCCATAGCTGCATGATTGTGTCCGTAACGTGTGCCAAAAACACGATTAAAAGTAGAACTAGTTGGTAAAATCAACAGATTACAAGCTGCCTGATGATCAATATAATCGGTGGCAATAGCCATAATATTGTCGTAATTTTTCGACCAATTACGCAAAACCGATTCTGGGTTTGCTCCCAATACCTCATTACTATAGGTGATTACTTTTTGATAATCGCGTTTATACAAAAAGAACCGAGCAGCAAATGCAGCAGCAGCTTTTTTATTAAAATGATAGGCAGGAACTTTGTATGCTTGGTCAGCAACAAGTGACAGCCCTTCTTCCAAATCTTTCTGAATTTTGGCATAAACCGATTGTACTGTTTCGCGCGAGTACTGCCCATTTACAACTGTTTCGGGAACGGTAGTGTATGGAATACCTTTGTCTAGTGCACTTGAAACTTCATCTTTGTAGGTTTGACAAAAAATATTTACCAAAATAAAATGACCATAAGCTCTACAAAGCAATGCTTCGCCTTTTTGAGGGTTTGTATTAACTGTAGGCTGTTCAAGCTTCATTTTTTCGATTGCTTGCAAAACATTATTTGCAGCAGCAATTGCGCTATAACACGATTCCCAAACATAAGAAGGACTATCCTCATCAGTAGAAGATGTAACGGGAGTCCAAGCATAAATCTCATCGTGCATACGATGAAAAGCCGCTAAATTAACAGGCAAAATAGCATTGTTATCTACAAAATTATCGGAACTCAACTCTGCAATTACCGAATAATTAGCATTGGGATATGCCGTTACAAGTAGTTGGGATATTTTTGTTTGCGTATCAATTTGCGTGCGATTGTCAGGCAAAGTACTTAGAAAATCGCTACACGAAGTGACATTTACAAGTAAAAAACAGCCGAAAATTATCTTATATATTGCTTTCATTCAAAAATGATAAATGTTTTAAAATGGTAAATTGTAACTGAAAAAATGGTAAATCTTTATAGTCCTACTCGTAATGAAAACGTAAATTGTTTAGGCACAGGGGCTGACACACCTCCACTATTGAAAAACTCGGGGTCTTGTCCGTTCAGTTTTCGATCCGAATAGAGCAACAATAAGTTTGTAGCTTGCAATTTCAACTGCATATTGCTAACAGCAAGTGGTTTAATCCAGTTTTTGGGCAAGTCATAAGCCAAGGAGATTTCTTTTAAACGTATAAATCCACCATCAGCAATACGTTCGGTAGAATAATTATAGGCATTGTAAGCATATTTTAAATCGGAGTAATTATTATACTGACGCATACTGGCAATTACTGGTATGGTAGTAAATTCTTCGTCGCCCGGAAGCGTCCAGCGGTTTTTAAACTCCTTCGGCATAGCATCCAAGTCAGAATATCGTGCTGCAAAAACGGGATCGAGACGAACTTTATTGCCAAATGAATAAGTAACAAAAACATTTAACTTTAAACCTTTCCAAGTGAGCGAATTACCCAAGCTGCCTGTCATAGTGGGGTCGGTTGGGCCTTCGTATTTTAAAAAGTCGATATTTTCGAATTCCTGAAAATTAATGTCCGAAGTGGTTGTTTCATTTTCTTGATTGGTAAAAGTGGGAATTCCTTCGCTATTTAAACCTTGAAACGGTATCGAGAAAATGGCTCTAACAGGATATCCTTTAAGCGCATAACCCGAGCCCGAAACTAATTGAATAACATTGGAGCGAGCGTCCAATTTAGTGATTCGGTTTACTGCATCCGAAAATATAAAGTCGGTACTCCATTTAAAATCTTTTGTATCGATATTTTTGGTTGAAAGTGTAAATTCTATACCCTGCGAAGCCATCGAAGCCACATTAGCATATTTGGCTATCTGACCACCAACACCCTGCGTGTAAATTAACCCAATTAAATCGAAATTCTGACGTGTATAAACATCAGCTTCTACATTAATTCTGTTTTTTAGAAATCCCAAACTTGTACCCAAATTTAATTCATGTTTTTTCTCATAAGTCAACTCACTATTTTCGGGATTTTCGATATAAATAGCCGATTCCGAAACACTTGCATTAGGTCGCCAAGGTGTTTTGCTTTTATAAACTATTTGCGAATTGGTTACAAAGTCGGGGCCTCTATCGGCTGTAAGTGAGTACGATGCTTTGAGCGAAGCATACGAAAAAATACTTCCTAACGCGGGTTTAAACCAACTTTCTTCGTGCGCCATCCAAGCTCCTGACACATTCCATGTTGGGAGCCAACGCGCTGTCCGGGATTTTCCTAATTTGTTGGAGCCTTCGTAGCGAGCAGTTCCGTTGATAGTATAACGACCTTTGTACGAATAGGTTGCTGAGCTAAAAAAAGCTACATTTCGCGTATAAGTTGGTATATTGCTGTAATAATCCGAATTTTCTTCTTTGCTTTGTTTAAATACCTTGGGGTCGAAAAACGGAATACCACCATTGTCGTACTGAAAACCCCAACCACGAAACCAAATTCGTTCGCGGTCGATAGCGCTTGTTTCCATACCACCAAAATAATTGATTATATGCGTATCGTTTATGGAGGTATTGTAATTAAGCGAAGCCCTGAAATCGATGCCACGCATGCCGTAAGCAGTGCGGTTGTATATACCGCCTTCGGGTAAAATGCTAATTGGCAACTCATTTGGATTTTCGGGGTCGGAATACAAAAGTGGATTTCGTTCGGCGATAGTTGCATCGATAGGATTTATTCCTGCACGGTATGCATTGGCTTGGTTGGACCTATCCTTAATATTATGTTCCTGCGACGAAGATTGATATTTGATTGCCGCCAACACATTAGCCTCCAAGCCTTGTTTGATTTTCCATGTTAAATCGGACTGAAACTTTAAGTCGGTTACATTTAAATCGATGTAATTATTGTCTAGTTCATGAAAAATATTAAAAGGAGCATAATTACGAGTATAAAACTCCTGAGGGTCGAGCGTGCGCGAAGTATTAAGCGCAAAACTATAAGGATTAATATCAAAATCGCGTTTCACTTCGCCGCTTACCACATCCACATCCTGGCTCAAAGTTCCGGGAGCTTTCTGTTTGCGATAGGAACCTGTTGACAAAAGATTCAAAATCAGATTTTTACTAACGTCGTACGATGCATTTACATTGGCAGTATATCGTTGTACGGCACTTGATTTTGTCCAACCCGGATCGTCGAAGACCGATAGCGAAACATAAAAGCGTGCTTTGTCGGTACCCGAACTAATGCTCAGCGCATGATTTTGTGTGACTGAATTGCTAAAAAGCTGATTAAACCAATCGGTATTGCGAAATTCGGCTTGTTGTAGATAAGCATTTTTAGCCGAAATTGAATTTTCCAAACCAAAGCCACCATTACTATAATTGTTAATGAGTTGATACATTTTGCCATACACACCACTATTAGCACCACCTGTTAATGAAGTAAACTCTAACCAGCCTTTGCGTTCCATCTCCTGATAAATGCCCATTTGTTGCTGCGAATTGGAAATATTAAACTCATTGTATGTAGGAACCAGACGCGAAGTAAACTCGCCTGTATAATTAAGTTTGCTTACACCTGATTTCCCTTTTTTGGTAGTAATAACCACCACGCCTGCCATAGCACGTGCACCGTAAATAGAAGTTGCTGAACCATCTTTAAGTATCTGAAAACTTTCGATATCGTCGGCATTTATTCCTGCAATAGCCGATGAAATAAGCGTTTCAGCATTCCCCGACGACAAAGCATCGCTCGAAACATCAATTGCATCCTCAACAACTACACCATCAACTACCCACAATGGTTTTGAATTTCCGTAAATAGACGTTGCGCCACGAACCCTAATTTTTGGAGCTGTACCAAATGTCCCAGATACGTTCTGAACCGATACACCTGCCGACCTGCCTTCCAAAGCGCGGCTCACATCAGTGATACCATCCAACTTAGTTTTGGCTGCATCCAACTTATCGGTAGCGCCTGTAAATAGGCGTTTATCCATTTTCATCATACCAGTCACCACCACCTCTTCGAGCTGTTTTGAGTCAGCTATAAGTACAATTTTCAACACCGATTTTACATCCACTTCCATGGTTTTCATGCCTACGTAGGATACAATAAGTGTTTTAGCTGCCGCTGGAGCATTGAGACTGAATTTTCCATCAAAATCAGTAATAGTACCAAACTGTGTGTTTGATTTTACCTGTATAGTAGCGCCAATAATAGCTTCGCCAGACTCATCGGTAACTGTACCGTTGATTTTAAAACTCTGACTGAAAGAGATAGTGCAAAAAAGAAAAATGAAAAAGGTGGTTGTGAAAAATATTCTCATATTGCTTAATAAGTAGTCGTTTTGGAATAAAGTGAGCTTGCAAAAATACATATTTTATACTACAAATCCGACATTGAAATTATAAATTCATAATATAATTGGTATTCTTATGCAATTTGTAAAAATAAAATGCTAATTTTGCTTTTATAAATTCAATATAAATACCCTATTTATGAAACAAGTAGTATCGTTATCACTGTTCCTTGCCTTAACTTTCTCGTTATTATTTCTTACATCGTGCGAAAAAGACGAAGTTTTAAGTATTAAATTAAGCAAAGCATCATTAGAATTAAATGTTGGCACGACCGACACACTTAAAGTCACCCTTGTTGTGAATGGTGATATGGATAAAATAAAGTTCACTCCATTAGTAGTTGATACCAATATCGTAAAAATAGTATCCGAAGAAATTGGAGCAGTTACGGCTTCTTCCTCTGGAAATTCGATGGAAAAAATTTTAGTTTTAAAGGCTAAAAAAGAGGGAACTACAAAAATTAGATTCTCAGCCGATGGAAAAACGGTGGATTGCGAAGTGAAAGTAATCATGCGGAATTTGCTATTTACCAAGATTCTAGCATCTAATTGGGGCGATTATTATGATATCGGCACCAATAATTTCGACATGATAATGTACGAAAACACCATGAGTATAAATACAGCTGGTAAACTTACAGGAGATGGAAATTATATTTATATCGAATTTAATGTGCCTATCACTCAAAATGCATTTAACAATGGTGATTTTAGCGTATCCGAAGAAGGGGATGCAAATACTTTTTTACCTGGAGCCGAAATTGAATCGGGAGGCAATACATATATACTAGGAACTAGAATAGTAAATGTAAAAGCAGGAAAAAACACCATTAGTTTAATTAAAGGGGGAAGTTACAAAATAACTACCAACGAATCAGGCTTCAAAATTGAAGGTGATTTGATTGACGAAAATGATGGTGTAATTCATTTTATGTTTAATGGCATTGTAGCATTATCAGACAAACGCGATGCTGCCGAAGTAAAACCTGCATTAACTCATGGGTTGCTATATTATTTTGGCGATGATTACCAAAGTGGTAAATCCAATAGCTTTACAATGTATTTAGCCTCGGCAACACTTAATTTTAAAGACACCACTACCAAAGGCGATATTTTAGCGCTTGAAATTAACACTGCATTAACCGCTAAAGATTCCATCCCCAATGGTACTTACAACATGATAACTGAGTTAACCACTGCTAATTTAGTGCCATTTACATTAATCCCTGCATACATCACTGAAAACAATAATGAGTATGGCACTTGGTTTTATGGCGAAGATACAACCAAAAAAATTAAATTAGGAAGTATAACAAGTCAAAAAACAGGTTCCAATTATGCTATATCGTATGAATTATACGACCGCTTTGGTGCAAAAGTATCTGGTGCTTATAATGGGGAATTGGAATTTACCGATGCAACTAAAAAGAGTGGAATTGGAGCTTCCAAAATAATTAGCAAAAAGAAGATTGCAGCTAAATTAGCTTGTGAGGTAAGTAGAAAACTCAGAGTTAAACCAAGCTTATAAGGATAATGTCTGGCTTATGCTTTGTATATCAATACAGTAGCATAAGCTGCCATACCTTCTTTGCGTCCAACAAAGCCCATTTTTTCGGATGTAGTGGCTTTTATTGAAATGCAATCAACATCAATACCCAACACTCCAGCAAGGCATTCCTGCATAGCCGGAATGTGTGGGTTAAGTTTGGGTGCTTCGGCACATACAGTACAGTCGGCATTGCCAAACTCATAGCCTTTTTGACGAAGCAATAGCATAGTGTCTTTAAGTAGAATTTTGCTGTCGATGTTTTTATATTCTCCAGCTGTATCAGGGAAGTGAAAGCCAATGTCGCGTAAATTTGCAGCACCGAGCAGTGCATCGCATAAGGCATGAATCAATACATCAGCATCCGAATGGCCAAGTAAACCTACAGTGTGGTCAATTTTTATTCCTCCTAACCACAAGTCACGGTTCTCAGCAAACACATGTACATCGTATCCAAATCCTACACGTATATTCGTCATTAGCTTTGCGATATTAGGCTTCGCCGATATTAGTGCTTCGCACGTTAATGGGCACTTCGTGCGTTAGTTGGGCTTCGCCGTTATTAGGCACTTCGTGCGTTATTAATTGTTATTTACAGACTTTTGACCTTTGACTTTCGACATCTGTCCGCTTTAGTCCTTTACTTTACCAAGTTCTTCAAGCCAAACAAGTCAAACGAAAGCGAGAAACGTAATGTTTGGTCAAGAGGATTCGATTGTGAAGTTGAAATAACGTATCCTGCATCCAATTGAAAAACATTCAATTTAAAACCTGCACCAGCAGTGAAGTATTTTCTATTTCCTTTGTAAGCGTTTTCGTTGAAATAACCTGCACGTACAAAAAATTGTTTGTTATAGGCATATTCAGCACCTACCGACCACATAATTTCACTCAATTCTTCTTTACCACCACCAGCAGCATCGTTGAACGACATAAATACACCCGAAAGCATGGATACTTTGTTGAAATCGGTTGTTGCATTTGGTGTTGGAACTAAAAGTTTGTTGGCATCAGCACTAAAACTGATACGTTGATAATCATCAACATCATAATCGAACGAACCTCCAAGGCGTAGATTGGTTGGTATAAAGTTGTTGGTTGCATTTCTATCGTACGTAATTTTTGAACCTAAGTTCGAAAGATTTAAACCAAACGATAATAATCCTTTGCCTGTAGTAAGAGTAATTGGAGTACGATAATAAGCTGATACATCAGCAGCTACCGAAGCTCCTGGGTACATTTCGCTACCAGCACCTTGATTTATTCCATTGTTTAAGTCGGAATAAATTAAACGAAGGGCAGCTGATGCCGAAAATTTCTCGGAAAGCATTTGCGAGTAAGCTACATCAATAGCCATTTCGAGGGGGTGAGCTGTGTTTTGTTCATATCCAAGCTCATCCATAATAGTAATATCGCCTAATGAAAAATAACGTAGCGAAGTACTTAATGCCTGACGAGGATTAAACTTATAATAGCCAGCAAGATATATCAAATCAATATCGGTTACCAGCGAGCGTAACCATGGTGTATACGAAAGCGACACTCCAGCCTCACTCTCCATAAACACATATTTCGATGGATTCCAATATTGTGAGTTAACATCGGGCGTGGTTGCAGCTCCAATATCACCCATACCACCAGCACGAGCATCAGGAGCAATAGTTAACGAAGGTACAGCAGTGAAAATTGGATTAGGTTCTACAGCTTTAGCAGTAAAAACAACTGATAAGAAAATTATTACGATAAAAAACGTTTGCTTCATGTGTTTCGTGTTGAGTTTGCAAAAATACAATAATTAATTTAATGTTCGAAATGATTAAATAAATTTATTTTTCGAGAAGTAGCATTTTGTTTGTTTTTGAATAAACTTCACTGTTATTGGTACTTATACTTACTTTGTAAAAATAGATACCTGATTTTACTTTAATACCATCAGCACCACGTAAATCCCATTGTACATTGTCGGCATTACTTTGTTCAAATTGCCAGATTTTCCGGCCCGATAAATCAAAAATTTCAATCAAAGTATTTAATATTGCTTCAGGTCTGTCATGTTCAACAACAATATTTGTTGCAGTTTTCACCGGATTTGGATAGTTATAGATATTAAAAATTACAGGCTGCAATCCATTTACAACTTCAAATTCAATAGTTTCGCTTGCCGAATTATTCAACAAATCCCAAGCTTTGAAAGTTATTGTGTGTTTTCCTTCGGCTAAATCATTCAGTTTATACCGTAATGAACCTTCGGAATAAGAGTTTGCCTTTGTTTCAAAATAATCATTCAATACTTTGGATTGCATTGGTTCATTGTCGATAGTAATCAATAAATCGTGCCCAATTCCACTACCAACCTTATTAATTCCGCTTACATCTTTGAGTTGAGCTATCAGAAGTGGCGATTCATTAACCTTATCACCGCTTTTAAAATTCTCCGTATTTAAAAATAATTTTATTTCAGGACCATCCGTTTCTAAAACGGCATTTTTATTTGTACCCCCTACGGTAAAATTTTCAAAAAATCCTTGTGCTTCTTCGCCTTCAGTATTGGATGCATAGTAATTAATTCGTCCTCCACCATAATTGTATTTTATATCCTTCGGAAGCATAAAAGTAAAGGTAAATTGTCCGTTTTTGACAGCAGCTTTTCCTGAGAACAATACATTTGGTCGGTCTGAATAAATTAAGTTTCCATCACCATGATTGTTCTGTGTAGTAATACGTTGTAATTTATCATATACATCCATTGATAAATCGCCATTAAAATTGGGGGCTAATTGATTGTTTGAATCAGTTATTTCACCAGTAACTTTTACCACCGACATAGCTTTTAAAGTATCAGTTCCAAAAGTTACGTTATCGTTAATTGATGTGGTTTTTACATTATAATTAGTTGGGAATGCAAGTTTTAAGGCAGGATCACCCATATACACATACGAGAGCTTATTAATTTCGGAACCAACACTATTTTTGGCAAGTGCTATTACATCGCCAACTCTGTAATGCTTTCCGTTTACTTTTTTAAACAGATTCTCGGTAAAATACTTGTTTACCGTAAAGTTTTGCGAAGCATAAACCGGACGAGCTGCCGAAAAGATTCCTATTCCACCGCCATTTGGATTGAGAACTACTTTTTCGCCAGCTGATATTACTTTTAAATCGAACTGAAGAAAATTACAAGTAGCACCCACCCATATAGGCAGGATTTTATTTGTAAATGAAACAACGTCATTTGTTGACAAAACACTTTCGTTGGACCAACCTTGTGCACCTGCATGGCCTGTATAATTCAAATATAGTAAACCTTTAGCTATTAAATCGTGTAGTTGTTTACGTGCAACAGGGTAAGTTTCGCCACTGGCCGAAATTTCCTGATTGTAAGCATCTAAGTAAATTTTATTTACATGATACGATTTAAAATTACGCGAAATTGTATTGGCAATACTATCAGCTTGTTTCATGTGTAACGCATTGTCACCATCGTCGGCCAAAAAGCAAAGTTGGTTTTTCCATTTGCCCATATTGGCATTTTTCATGTAATCAATCGTTTTTTTGACTACAATTTCGGCATCCGCTGTATTTGTAACCGGAAACCGTCCTATACCTATGTCCAATAAGTGACTCGGAATTTGAGTTCCTTCATTGTCGTCCAAAAATCCAAAATAATCATCGGTAACATAAGATAATGTTTCAACCAACGAATTATCGGCTTGATAAGTGAGTATCAAATTGTCGCCCGAACTGGACTGAAGTTTACGATTATCAAAAGTGCCTCTTCCAAATAACAATAAATATTTTGGCAAATCAGCAGGTGTGCTACTTTTAATTGCACGGTCGTAAAACATTTTAACTGCACGTCTGTAAGCTGTTGCATCCGGAGTTCCCGACGAAAATTCGTTATAAACCTGATCGGTTGTAAGAACATTAACTCGTAAATTGTCGATTGTGCGATGCGCTTGTGCTAATTCCTCGGCTTGAACCACAAACTTTGGATTTGTAATTATAATCATTTCGGCCTGAGGCATAGCATGTATATTCTGATTAGCTACCGGTCCAATAATTTCGGGCTTTGGAAATGAGCTTGCTAGGGTAGGGTCAATAGCCATATAATTTTTCACATCTACACCAGGTGCAGTGAATGTAATTTTACTATCAACAAGTTGAGTTTGAATACGGCTAATATTATGAGCTTCAGTTATATCCCAAATTTGAACATTGGCTCCCGCATCGCTAATTTTATATTGACAGTAATTATTGGTTCCCAATTGACCTATGTACTGAAACGGCATAAAAGCGCCACTCATTTTGAGAGCTCGCTGTGCATTTACTTCTAAGTAATTTAAATAAGCAATTGATGTTGGAACAACCTGATTGTAAGTGAGTTTGAAATTAAGCGCATCGCGAGTTGGAGTAAAAGTATAAAAGCCATTCGAAGCTTTTGCTTTTTCGTAACCATCACCATCAGTACGTTTGGGTATTTGCAAAGATTTTTGTTGTGTTCCATCCAAATCAATATTGAATGTAGTTACAACAGAAGCAGATGCAGCAACATCGAGTCTTACTTTTGTTGAATTTGATTGTACAATATTTGGGAAATTAAATACGTACGAATTGGTATTTCTCTCGTCGAACTTTTGCCCATAAAACTCTTTGCCCGAATTAGCTAGATTGATTAATTCGTTTTCTGAAACAGAATAATCCGTAAATTCTTCGACCGTTACAGTAGGAGAACCTTGAGGCACAGTAATGGTTTTTGTATCAATTTTCCGCCCAACGCCTGCATCCGAAGTTACAAAATAATAACCTTTGGTGGCATACGAATTTATGGTATGAATAAACATTTCGCGCGTACGATCATAACTCCATTTTTGAATACCTTTGGCATAAAAAAGCACATAATCGCCTGAGTTAAACACGCCATCGCTGCCTTTTTCCATGTGAATGGCCAATTCGGGGAGGTCATCTAGCATTGGATTCGCAAAATTTTGATCAAGCACTTCGCCTCCGTAACCAAAAATACGCACATTAGCTGGGTTTATACCCATTGCATTCAAGTCCTCGTACGTTAAGCGGTAAACTCCAGCATTTACAATAGCAATTTTCACAAATTTACCTGATGCTAAAACCGAATTTGGAGCAAAAGAATGCAATAACCCCGCTTTTACTTTCTGCGCTTTTGCCGTTTTCTCAACCACGAGCGTAAACGATTTTAATTTCTGAATCACACCATTGTTCAAAACAAAAGGCGAAATTAAAATATCGAGATAGCTTGTCCCACGCAAATTTAGCATGGAAGTAGTTGGGGCTATACTTTGATTAGTAATTGATTTGGACGATAATACAAGCAACTCATCAGGACTTGCATTATCGAAAACAGGCTGTTGAATTAATACCTGATACGTATAGTTCGACTCAGCTGGAATGCGCTTATTAAAAAAAGGCAATTGCGTTTCGTCAGGGAATACGGCATTACTAAAGTTAATCAATTTTGTGGTTGACTTATCAATAGTCATTGTTTCCACACCTTTCCACGTGATAGTGGATTCGGCTGAAAAAACTGTTTCTTGAGCAAATAAGAAACCTGAAAACAATGCAGCAAGTAGAAATATAATTGATCGTTGGAATTTCATTATAAAAATTTTTATCGAAGGATAAATTAAAAAAAATCCGTACTGCTCTATATTTCAAAGCAGGTACAATTGATAACGATTTTAGGTTCAGATTATTATTTATACGCCTAAAGTATAACTTATTTTATATTAAAATCGAACATTTTTTGATCGAAAATAAAACCTTGTAGTCTGTCGCCTGGTTTTACTGTACCTACTCCAGCTGGTGTCCCGGTAAATAAAATATCGCCTATCTTCAGTGTAAAAAAACGACTTACATACGCAATGAGTTCATTTATTGGAAAAATCATTTCGGCTGAGTGTCCATTCTGAACAGTATTTCCATTCAAATCAAGTTTAAAACGTATGTCCTGCACATTAGTTAAGTCTTGCACAGGAATAAAATTGCCAATTACTGCCGAATTGTCAAAAGCTTTACTTATTTCCCAAGGCTTGCCTTCGGCTTTAAGTTTGCGCTGTAAGTCGCGAGCCGTAAAGTCGACCCCTAATCCAATTTCGGAGTAATAACGATGTGCAAATTGTGGAGCTATATTCTTGCCTATACGATTAATTTTTACAATTAATTCCGTTTCGTAATGCAATTCATCCGAAAAATCAGGCACATAAAAAGGCTTGTTGTTTTTAAGCAAAGCTGTGTCCGGTTTCATAAACACAACTGGTTCAGTAGGGTTTTTTGAGTTCAATTCTTTATTATGCTCAACATAATTTTGACCTATAGCAAATATTTTCATACGTTTTTATTTTGACTTTTTATCGGCGCAATCCTCACACGCTTTTATTTCGTTTAAGCGATTAAACATGACTGCAAGATGTGCGTAAATAGATGTGTTTTGTACCACTATTCTTTCGGGTACTCTAATTCTATAAGGTGTGAAATTCCATATTGCTTTAATACCACCTTCAACCATAATTTCGGCTACATCCTGGGCCTTATCAACCGGAACTGTAAGTATGCCAATGTTGATGCCTGTTTTCTTCTGTAGCTCTTTAAAACGATCGAAGTGATGAATAGGCACTCTGTTTATGCTTGTGCCTGCAAGTTCGTATTTTACATCAAATCCTGCAGCTATTTCCAACCCAAACTGTTCCAATCCATTATCGTGCATCAATGCTCCACCCAAACTCCCTACACCAAACAAAAATGCTTTGTGCGAATTGGTAAATCCAAGAAATTTTTCGAGAATTTCAACAAGTTCTACTACATCGTAACCTACTCTTGTTTTGCCAGTTATTTGCACAAACGAAAGATCTTTAGCAACCATCGAAGGATCAACAGCAATATTTTTTGATATTTGTGTCGACGACAAATACTGTTCGCCATTTTTCATTACAAGTTGTGCATAAGCCAAATACCATGGAAGCCTACGTAAGGTTGGTTCAGGTACTTTAAACGTTATTTCAGAAGAATTGTCCATGTAATATGATTCTTTTTAGGATTTGATTTACATGCAAAAATAATCATTTTTTTGGAATTGCTTGAATAATTGACTTTTAATTATTTTATTGCTACTAAAAGAATTGAAATATCAGTTAAGTTTTTCAAAATCAGACCAAAATGTAGGATACGATTTGCTTACCACTTGAGGCTCTTCAATAATAATTGGAGTAATGATTGAAATTGGGGCAAATGCCATTGCCATACGATGATCGTCGTAAGTTTTGATACTTACTTTATCAGCCACAGCGCATCGTTCACCACTCCAAGCCAATTCACCTTCGGCAGGTTCAAATAGCACAAAACCTAATTTTCCTAATTCGTTTATCAAAGCTGCTATTCGGTCGGTTTCTTTAATTTTCAAACTTTCGAGTCCACTAAAACTAAATGGAATACCCTTAAGGCAACAGGTTACGGCTAGCGTTTGTGTTAAATCGGGTTGGTCTGTAAAATCGTATTCCATCTTGCTTGTAAAGTTCCCTGTTGGCGAAAGCAATGCTCCACCTTCCAAAAACGACGTTTTTACTCCCAATTGCTCATAAAGTTCCGCCACTTTACTATCGCCTTGATAACTATTTTCGAATAATCCTTTGAGGTAAATACCACCAGCATTCACCAGCGACAAAATTTGGTACCAATACGATGCCGCCGACCAATCCGATTCCACTTTGTATGGAACTGGTTGATAATCTTGTGGTTCAATTGTAATAATATTATTTGTAAAATCCACATCTACGCCATATTCTTCCATCATGCGCATAGTCATTTGGATGTATGGTTTCGAAATTATTTTTCCTTCGAGCGTAATTTTCAAACCATTTTGCATGTTGGGCGCAATCATCATTAAAGCCGAAATATATTGGCTACTTACATTTCCTTTCAGCTTTATTTCGCCACCCATAAGAGCACTTCCAAAAATACGCAATGGTGGGAATCCTTCATTTTCAATATATTCAATACGCGCTCCTAATTGAATCAACGCATCAACCAGCAATTTTATAGGGCGTTGTTTCATGCGTTCACTACCCGTAATTATCCATTCGCCTACTGTTTTTGATAAAAATGCTGTAAGGAATCGCATGGATGTACCAGCAGCACCTATATCAAAAGTGGTGCTATTCGAGTCCAACGCTTCAACTAGCACGGTTGTATCATCGCAAATAGCCAAGTTTTCAATTTCGTACGGACTGTATGCCAATGCATCCAAAATTAAAGCTCTGTTACTTATACTTTTCGATGCTGGAAGTTTAATTTCCAATTGGATATTTTTTATTGGAGTGTAAAGTTGTTTGGGAGTCATTTACTCGTTTTCTTCTGTTTGTATAATTTGAAATTCGTTTAATTCCTTTTTTAGTTCTTCAAGTATTTGATTCTCAGTTGGTAAATAGAGTTGATATTTTCCAGAATGAATAGTTTTGTTATTTTCCGGTAACGAAAAACGAACTACACTGTCATTTTTATCAGCGCACAAAAGTATTCCAATAGTTGGATTTTCAAAATCAGCCTTTTCAATTCTATCAAAATAGTTTACATACATTTGTAGTTGTCCTAAATCTTGATGTGTAAGTTTACCTATTTTTAAATCGATTAATACAAAACATTGCAGAAGTCGATTATAGAAAACTAAGTCTACAAAGAAATCATCTCCATCTAAATGAATTCTTTTTTGGCGAGCAATAAATGCAAAACCATTTCCCATTTCCAGAATAAAATCCTGTAAATGATTAATGATGGCCTGCTCCAAGTCCTTTTCATAATATGCAGAATTTGGTTTTAAACCCAAAAATTCGAGCACCATTGGTTCTTTAATAATTTCAGATGGATGAATAGGGTTTTTCTCTTTTCGTGCAACAGCAAGTACGCTCTCTTTGTCGTTACTTAGAAGTAATCGTTCATACAATTGGCTGTTAATCTGGCGTTCAAGTTGTCTCGACGTCCAGTTATTGTTTGATGATTCAGCAATGTAATACTCCCGTTTATGTTCATCACTTATTGATATAAGTAGCTTATAATGAGACCAATTGAATTGTGTCCGCAGTGTGGACACAATTGGAAATGTACGATAAAATTGACGATACCAATTTAATTGACGATATGAAAATCCACTTCCAAACTCGGGTTGAATTTGCTCAGAGAGTTGTCTGATTAAATATGTGCCATAATCTGCTCTATCTTTTCCTTGTTGTTCTTCTTCAAAGATTCGTTTGCCAATTTTCCAATACATAATTGTTCGTTCCCAATTTACAGAACGAATTGCATTATCCCTCGATTGAAAGATAATGTTTTTAATCTCCTTAATAAATAATTGTTCTATCAGCATAAATTAATTTTCAAATTTTTACACTGCCAATTCATAAATTTTTCGGACATCATCCGAAGTCAGTTTCACAAAACTGCCTA
>CAYXQZ010000036.1:13380-22301 GCA_964466415.1 uncultured Paludibacter sp. | reverse complement strand
AATGATAATCAGTACTTTATATTGTATATTTAAATTATATATTTATATTATTACGTACATTTGTGTAATGTCTTACTAAAATCAATAATATATAATATATAGTACTGAATATCAGTATATATAAACTGATACATATAAAGTATTAATTTATAAATATAATCTTAATACAATACTTTGTACAATACTGATATTATACGATTTACATTATTAAATGCGATATCTATAATAATCTTCTATGTTACAATTATAATATACAATTGTGTAAATTATATGTTTGTATTTTATTTGCATAAGTAAAAAACTTAGTTTATATTTGTACATCAAATTACATTCATACATTTATCTATTCAACATTGTATTATGGACGAAAAATCGAAAATTGAAATACTTATGAAAGAGTTTAGTTTAAACTCTGCTCAATTTGCCGAAGAAGTTGGAATTAAAAACTCTACCCTATCGCATATTTTGAACGATAGAAATAAACCAAGTTTAGATGTATTAAAAAAAATACTCGGACGCTTTCAGAAAATCAATCCTGAGTGGCTTATTCTGGATGCTGGTAAGATGTATAGACCTGTAATTAATTCTCAAGAGCCCACTTTATTCGATATTATAGAGTTAACTGATAGTAATTCAGATAATTATACAAATAAAATGTCTGAAATTATTATACCTGAAAAAGTATCAAATAATTCAGAACCGGAAGTTAAGCTTGAAAACACTCCAATTACTAAAATTGAAAATGAAAATGTGACAAAAATTATCGAACAAGTCTTTGTTCCAAAAATTGAATACAAGTCAAAAAGCATATCGCGAATTATAATTTATTACGATGACAATACTTTTGAGGAATTTGATTCTAAACGTTCGGTCTAATATATTTTTCAATTTGCCTATTCAACTAAAATTTTGTACTTTTGTCTAAAATTAATTATTGAGATATGTATCTTTCATAATTTTACATAGTTCTCATATACTGATAGTTACAATGGAGAAGTACATGCTTGATTTGGTTGTTAAGGATAATTTAAAGCTTAACGACCAATATTTTTTACTCATTTTAAGCGGCAACAAAGCATTACCCAATATGCTTCCAGGTCAATTTGTAGAAGTACGTGTAGATAATACGCCAAATGCATTTCTACGTAGGCCTATTTCAATTAATTTTATTGATTATCAGCGTAATGAGCTTTGGTTGTTGATTCAAATTGTTGGTGAAGGAACTCGTAAACTAAGTGAAATTAAGTCGAATGATATTCTAAATCTTTTGCTACCTCTTGGTAATTCTTTCACAATACCTCAAAAATCCAATTTAGATGTGTTATTAGTAGGTGGTGGTGTTGGAATTGCTCCACTACTTTACTTGGGTTCTAAACTAAAGGAAAAAGGCATTAACTGCCATTTTTTACTAGGAGGCCGATCAAAATATAATTTACTTCAATTAGAACTGTTTTCGGAATATGGTAAAGTATATACAACTACTGAAGATGGTACTCATGGCGAAAAAGGATTTGTCACAAATCATTCTGTTTTGTCAACTAAATTTGATTTTATTTATACTTGTGGTCCAACACCTATGATGAAAGCTGTAGCTAACTTTGCGAAACAAAATAATATTGAATGTGAAGTATCGCTCGAAAATACAATGGCTTGTGGTTTTGGTGCTTGTTTATGTTGTGTAACTGATAGTATTGATGGTCATGTTTGTGTATGTACCGAAGGTCCTGTTTTTAATATTTCGAAATTAAAATGGTAGATTTAAGAGTGAAATTAGGTCGGATGGAGTTGAAGAATCCGGTGATGACTGCATCTGGTACTTTTGGTTATGGTACCGAGTATAAAGATTTTGTTGATTTATCTCGAATTGGTGGTATTGTAGTTAAAGGCACTACCCTTCGCGACCGTCAAGGCAATGCATATCCTCGCATGGCTGAAACCCCTTCGGGCATGTTAAATGCTGTAGGACTGCAAAATAAGGGTGTTGATTATTTTATCGATAGCATTTATCCAACCATCAAAAACTATGACACTAGCATTTTTGTAAATGTATCAGGAAGTACAATTGATGACTATATTATCACTGCTGAAAAATTAAACGACTTAGACAAAATACCTGGTATCGAATTAAATATTTCCTGCCCAAATGTAAAAGAAGGTGGAATGGCTTTTGGAACAAGTTGTTTGTCTGCTAGTCAGGTAGTTAAAGCAGTGCGAAGTGTGTATAAAAATGAACTTATGGTTAAGCTTTCGCCTAATGTTACCGATATTTCAGAGATTGCATTAGCCGTGGAGGCCGAAGGTGCTGATTCTATTTCATTAATTAATACTTTATTGGGAATGGCTATTAATGCCGAAAAGCGGAAACCATTACTTTCAACTGTTACAGGAGGCCTTTCTGGGCCTGCAGTTAAGCCAATTGCTTTGCGAATGGTATGGCAGGTAGCTAAGGCTGTAAAAGTTCCTGTAGTAGGTATGGGTGGAATTATGAATGCTACTGATGCAATTGAATTTATGTTGGCTGGTGCAAGTGCCATACAAATTGGTACTGCTAACTTTATAGACCCTTCTGTATCTGAAAAAGTACTCGTAGGTATTGAAGATTATTTAATTCGTCATAAATTAAGTTCTGTAAATGAACTAATTGGAGCATTAGAGCTTTAATTTTTTTATTGTTTCGAATGAAAAAAATTATATTCCTTTTCATTCTTGTATTTACTTTTTCAAGCTTTTTGCAAGAAGAAAATACTATCGACGTTAATCAACAACTGATTGACGAAAAAATTGTTTTGGTTTTTGCTGGTGATATCATGGGACACTCACCACAATTTAAAGCTGCATATAGTGTATTAAATGACCAATTTAATTATAATCCTTGTTTTAAATTTGTAAAACCTTACATTCAGGAAGCCGACTTTGCATTTGTAAACCTTGAAGTTCCACTTGCAGGCAAACCTTATAGTGGTTATCCTAACTTTTCGAGCCCTGATGAATTATTAGATGCTACAAAAAATGCTGGTTTCGACATTATTCTTACTGCCAATAACCATGTAGCCGATCGTGGTAAACAAGGACTAGAGCGAACTATACATACTATTCAAAATAGTGATCTTAAATATGCAGGTAGTTATTTGTCTAAAAATCATCGAGATTCTATATATCCATTATTGTTAAATCATAAAGGTTTCAATATTGCAATATTAAATTGCACGTATGGAACCAATATGAATCCAGTACATTATCCAAATATTGTAAATATGCTCGATTCAGCTCAAGTATTGACTGATATTAAGCGAGCTAAGTACTTAAATGTCGACTATATTGTAGCATTTTTACATTGGGGAAATGAATATGAACTAAAAGCGAATAAAAGTCAAGAAGATTTTGCAAATTTTTTGGCTGCGAATGGTGTTGATTTGATTATTGGAAGCCATCCACATGTAGTACAAAATGTTGATTTTATTAATGTTAGCAATAAAAATATTCCAGTAGTTTATTCTTTAGGTAATTTTATTTCTAATCAACGAAATGAAAATACAAATGGTGGAATTATTACCAAAATTGAAATTAGTAAACGTAATAAAAATGTATCAACTATTGAATATTTACCAGTATATGTTCATAGAGGCAAACTAAACGGGTTATATCAATATTATTTAATTCCTACCACCGATTATATTTTTATGCCTACGAAATATCAAATTCCTCAAGCAGATAGTACTTTTCTACGCAAATTTGATTTTGAAACTCGTAAAAGACTTCAAAATATTTCAGTTTGGAATAAGTTCTTAAAATAAATAATCATTTTATGTCACAATTTGAAGTTCAATATATTTTAGATTGCTTAAAATCTGTATCTACTGATGATCATTTTAATAAATTAAAACGATTCGGAATTAATCAAGAACAAGCCTATGGAGTTAAAATTCCCGATGTTAGGGCTTTGGCAAAAATTATTGGAGTAAATCATACCATAGCTCAGGAATTATTGAGAGCTAAAAATCATGAAGCACGCATTTTAGCATCGTTAATAGATGATTACAAGTTACTTACTGAAGAACAAGTTATGTTTTACATTAATGGTTTTAACTCGTGGGATGTATGCGATTTGTCAGTTGATTTAATAAGAAAGACAATTTATTGCGAAAAACTCATATATACATTATCAAATGATAATGAAGAATTTAGAAAGCGAACAGCCTTTGTATTGATGTGTTCCAATGCTGTTCACAACAAAAAAGCTGATAATAATCTTTTTCTTGGTTATTTTGATTTAATTGAACAAGAAGCATGGGATAATCGTAATTTTGTACGCAAAGCAGTGAACTGGGCATTAAGGCAAATTGGCAAACGAAATATCTTTTTAAATGAAAAAGCCATTGAATGTGCTAAAAGAATTCAACTTCAGTCTACAAGTTCAGCTAAATGGATAGCTGCTGATGCTTTAAGAGAATTACAATCCGAAAAAATTATAACTAGAATTAAAAATAAAAAGTCATAGTTTTTTAGTTTTTTTTGTGGATAATGGAAAGCTTATGTCAGTAATAAGTAGTATTTTTGTTTCGAATAGAATAAATCCACTATCAATGAAGAATAAGAGAATTAATTTGTACTTTTTTTTAATTGTACTCTCTACCACTATAATTGCACAAAATAAAAGCCAAGCATATATAAATTATATTGAAAACTATTGGCAACTTGCTGTAATTCAACAAAATGAATATGGAATTCCTGCAAGCATCACACTAGCACAAGGCTTGTTAGAATCTGGAGCCGGCCAGAGTGAATTTTCACGCAATTCAAATAATCATTTCGGCATTAAATGTCACGACTGGACAGGCGATAAAGTGTATCACGACGATGATGCTAAAGGTGAATGCTTTAGAAAGTACAAAGATGTAATTGATTCGTATCGTGATCATTCCTTATTTCTTAAAAATAAAGGCCGATATTCGTTTTTATTTGACTATAGTCCTACTGATTACGAATCATGGGCTCATGGACTTAAAAAAGCAGGATATGCTACAGATCCTTCTTATGCCTATAAATTAATTTCAATCATTGATAATTACGATTTACACAAATATGATTTAGGAAAAAAAATTCTTTATAATAAATCTGAAAATCATAAATCGATTAATCCTCCAATCTCAGTTAAACAACATAGTATCGGAAAAATTTCGGCTGAAGGAAGTCATATAGTTTATAAATGCAATCATATTAAGTTCATTGTTACTGAAAATGGTGATACTTTTGGAAGTATTGCAGATGAATTTGGTATTAGTGAAAGCAAACTCAGAGAATATAACGAAATTGATTTTAATTATTTACCCAAAGAAGGTACACAGTTATATATTCAACGCAAACGTACCAAAGCAGCACGTGGAAATGAGATTCACGTAATTAAACAAGGAGAAACAATGTATAGTATTTCACAAACTTATGCCATAAGGCTAGAAAAACTATATAATTTAAATCAAATGTCCTATTCCGAAGGTGCACGAATAGGAAAAGTATTAAAACTTCGTTAAAATATGAGAAAAAGAAATACTGAGTCGTTACGTGATGTCATAAATCAAGTGCTAAAAACAAATCATCTTGATAAAAAGCTGAATGAAAAGCATTTAATTGAAGCGTGGTCAAAAGTATTGGGCGAAAATATAAAACAATACACAACTGAATTAAGTGTAAAAAATAAAGTATTATATGTTACTTTATCATCTTCGGTTCTTCGACACGATTTGTTTTTAAGTCGTACCGAAATAAAAAACTCATTGAACCGTGAAGTAGGAGTAGAGGTTATAAAAGACATTATTTTCAGATAAATTGCTTATATTCAATAATATGGATAATTTATTTATTAATACTGATAGCTATAAAAACCACTTAAAAGGTACATTATCAAGAAACATGATTGATGAGATAGCCAACTCAGTTTATGATGATATTTCAAATTTTGAACGTGTTTTTGATTTAATATTTGATACAGACGAGAAAGTGGCATGGAGAGCAGCATGGGCATGTGAAAAAATTATTCAGAAATTTCCTGAACTTATTGATAATCATAAAATTAAAAAAATATCAGACCTGGCACTTTCAACTAAACACAATGGTTTGCACCGGCTATCTCTTTCCATATTAAATTCAGTTCCAATTTCTGAAATATTAAATGTTGAATTGATTAACTCTTGTTTTGAATGGATGATTTCAAGTAACCAACCTATTGCTGTGCAAGCACTTTCACTAAAATTACTCAGCAAATATTGTACAATTGAACCACAGCTTATTCCTGAATTAATTGCCTATTTAGAGAATTTTGAGACAGAACAATTATCACCAGGAATGATATCATGTAGAAAAAATGCATTGAAAGTATTAAAGAATAGAAAATAACTCAAAAGTGTTTATAAGTATAGCTATCAAAGTGCACACTTTAGGAATAAAAGTGTTACTTTTGTACGCAAATTTTTTGAAATGGTCGAAGTGATTTTGACCCCGAATTCTTAAGTTTAATCAAAAAAAACAATTATGTCTTTAAAGAAAAACATTCTGGCATTACGTCAAAAGAAAGCCATTGTAGAAAAAGGTGGTGGTGACAAAGCTATGGAGAAACAAGCCGCAATGGGCAAATTAACTGCCCGTGAACGTATTCTCGCACTTTTAGATACAAATTCATTTCACGAGTACGATCTCTTTGTTGAACACGAAGAACGTAATTTTGGTATGGACGATAAAACATTGGCTGGTGATGGAGTAATTACAGGTACTGGAACCATTAAAGGTTCACCAATTTGTATTTATGCTCAAGACTTTACTGTAATGGGAGGTTCTTTGGGTTTAAAACATGCTCGTAAAATTACAAAAATTATGGACCATGCACTTAAAATGAAGGTTCCATGTATTGGTATAAACGATTCAGGTGGTGCTCGTATTCAAGAAGGTATTGGTGCATTAGCTGGTTATGGTGAGATTTTTTATCGCAACACAATGTCTTCTGGTGTTATTCCACAAATTTCAGTAATCTTAGGCCCTTGTGCCGGAGGTGCAGTTTATTCACCTGCATTAACTGACTTTGTTTTTGTGGTAGAAAACATTTCGAAAATGTTTATTACTGGTCCAAACGTAATTGAAACAGTATTAGGTGAAAAAATTTCGCAAGAAGATTTAGGTGGAGCTCGTGTACATGCCGAAATTACTGGTAATGCACATTTTTATGCCATGAGTGAATTAGAGTGTTTTGAGCAAATAAAAGAACTTGTTTCGCTTATTCCACACAGCAATTTACAAAAAGCAGATAAGATTGAGCCTAAAAAACCATCATACAAAAAGAATATTGAAAACATTATTCCTGCTGATCCAAAACAACCTTACGATGTTCGCGAAATTATTTATGCATTGGCTGATGATTCGAAATTCCTTGAGGTTATGGAACTTTGGGCTCCAAATATTGTAATTGGCTTTGGCCGAATGGACGGCGAAACAGTTGGTTTTGTTGCTAATCAACCAATGTATCTAGCAGGAGTTTTGGATTGTGATGCATCTGACAAAGCTGCTCGATTTATTCGTTTCTGCGATGCATTTAATATACCAATTATTACTTTGGAAGATATGCCTGGATATTTACCTGGTGTTGATCAAGAGCATGCTGGTGTAATTCGTCATGGTGCAAAAATGCTTTACGCTTATTCCGAAGCAACAGTTCCAAAAATTACTGTTATTCTTCGCAAAGCTTATGGTGGTGGTTATATTGCTATGAATTCGCGTCACTTGGGTGCTGACTTTATGTTTGCATGGCCAGGAGCCGAAATTGCAGTTATGGGACCTGAAGGTGCAGCAAACATTATTTTCCGTAAAGAAATTATGGAAGCAGAAGATGAAGATGCAATGCGTCAACAAAAAGTGCAAGAATATATCGAAAAATTTGCAAATCCTTATGTAGCAGCATCTAAAGGTTATATTGATGCAGTAATTGAACCACTTGAAACACGCGGTTTATTACTTCATGCATTAGATCTTTCGAAAAACAAAGACGATCATCGTCCGTACAAAAAGCATGGAGTTCCACCATTTTAATTTAGCTTTAAGTGCCTGAATTACAGACAATTTACTAGCTAAAATTCATTTAAAATATTATAAAATGATAGAAAAAAATATAGAAACTCCTGAATTAGTTGATTTTGCAGTAACAGCGCGTAAATATAAAACGCTACTTACTTCAAAATATAAAAATCGTAAGGTTTGGATTGAACCAAATCCTTACGAAATTCAATCTTTTATTCCTGGAACAATTATTCAAATTTCGATTAAGGAAGGCGATATTGTAAAAGAAGGTGATCCATTATTAATTTTGGAAGCAATGAAAATGCAGAACAGAATTGAAATGCCATTTACAGCTAAAATTAAAAAAATTAATGTTAGTCTAGGTGTTCGTATTCCTAAAGATACTGTAATGATTGAATTAGAAGCTGTTGAAGAATAACTGAAACATGTTTGCTTAATATTAAAAGTGCTGATTATTAGATTAATTGGCACTTTTTTTTGTAAAATGATAATAATGAATTATTCCTATAATTTATATTATGTCAAATTAATAAACTGCTTACTTCGATTTAATCACATTTAGCCTCACTTTACTAAAATAATATGAGCAATAACAATTTGACTTGTTACTGCTCATATACAAATTATTACTGGTAGTTTCGAGAAAGAAATTTAATTTGAAAAAATTAAATAACATCAAATAAACTAACAATTTCCATTCTAAAATCGAACATTCGCTTAATATCATCAGGAGCATCTACACAACCATCAAATGACTGTAAATAAGTGATATATGCGGTTTTAATTTGTGTGAAATTTTGATGGCCCGAAAGTTTTTTAAACACTTCCCCTGACAACATATTTGGCTCTTTTCCAAGACTTAA
>CAYXQZ010000036.1:7577-13280 GCA_964466415.1 uncultured Paludibacter sp. | reverse complement strand
AAAGTTTTTTAAACACTTCCCCTGACAACATATTTGGCTCTTTTCCAAGACTTAAAGCAGTTAAAGCTTCAACGATCTGTTCGGCTTTTTCTTTGATTTCTTTTTCAGTCATATAAATTGATTTAAATTAATTATTTCTTTTCAATGTTTTTAATATCAATAATGAGGTTTAATTCATCAAGCTGACTTTGGTCAATAATTGATGGTGCATCAATCATCACATCACGTCCTGAATTGTTTTTTGGGAATGCAATACAGTCGCGGATACTATCAAGTCCTGCAAATAATGACACAAAACGATCCAAACCAAATGCCAAACCACCATGTGGTGGAGCACCATATTTAAATGCACTCATTAAAAAACCAAATTGTGCTTCTGCTTTTTCTGGAGTAAAACCAAGTAGCTCAAACATTCGATTTTGTAATTCGCTGTTATGAATACGAATAGATCCCCCACCCAACTCAACTCCATTTACAACCATATCATAAGCATTTGCTCTCACTTTACCTGGATCAGTATCTAAATAAGAAACATCTTCTATTTTTGGAGATGTAAATGGGTGATGCATAGCATAATAACGTTGAGTGTCTTCATCCCATTCGAATAATGGAAAATCAATTACCCACAATGGTTTAAATTCTTCTTTATTGCGAAGACCAAGCCTTGCTCCTACTTCAAGCCTTAATTCGCAAAGTGCTTTTTGAGTTTTGGTTTTGGATCCAGCCAAAATCAAAATCATATCACCAGCTTGAGCATTAAATAAGGATGCTATAGATTTTAAATCTTCATTCGAATAAAATTTATCAATTGAAGACTTAAAAGTGCCATCCATTTCACAGCGAATATAAACTAAGCCCTTTGCTCCTATCTGTGGACGTTTTACAAAATCAGTTAATTCATCAATTTGTTTACGGGTATAATTTGCACAACCAGAGGCACAAATACCACCTACATAGTCAGCAGTATCAAAAACCACAAAATCATGACCTGAAACTGCTTCTTTTAATTCTACAAATTTCATTTCGAAACGAATATCTGGCTTATCTGAACCATAATACTTCATGGCATCGTGCCAAGTCATTCGTGGAAAGCTGTCAGTAAAATCAATATTTTTTACAAATTTAAAGAGATGCTTCACCATACCTTCAAATGTTTGAAGAATATCCTCTTGATCTACAAAGGACATTTCACAATCTATCTGAGTAAATTCCGGTTGACGGTCGGCACGTAAATCCTCATCGCGGAAACATTTAGCAATTTGAAAATAACGATCGAAGCCTGACACCATTAATAATTGCTTAAACAATTGTGGTGATTGTGGTAAAGCATAAAACTCGCCTTGATTCATACGTGATGGCACAACAAAATCACGAGCACCTTCTGGGGTTGAACCAATTAAAACTGGTGTTTCTACTTCCAAAAAGCCAAGTTGATCCAAATAGCGTCTCGTTTCGAAAGCCATTTGATGACGAAGTATCATATTATTACGTACAGAATTACGACGTAAATCAAGGTAACGATATTTCATACGTATATCATCACCGCCATCTGTATTATCTTCAATAGTAAAAGGAGGAGTTATAGCTTCATTTAATATTTGTAAATTATCAACCAATATTTCAACCTCACCAGTAGGTAAATTTGAATTTTTATTACTACGCTCAGCTACAATACCAATAACTTGTATAACAAATTCGCGACCTAGCTTATTAGCTTTATCACAAAGGTCGGTATTCGTATCATTATTGAATACCAATTGAGTTACGCCATAACGGTCACGTATATCCACAAAGGTCATTCCACCCATTTTACGTGTACGGTGCACCCATCCTGAGAGGGTTGTTTGTTGTCCTACATTTGATAGGCGAAGTTCGCCACAAGTTTGAGTTCTATACATATTTTAAAAATTTCAACGTCAAAATAAATCGTTTTTTTTATTATTGAACAAAAATACAAAAAATAAATGAAGCAATCAATTATTGCCATATTGATTTTTGTATAAAAATTAAAAAAGGTACAAATTTTCATCTGTACCTTTTTTATAATCTGTTATTAAATACTATTATCCAACAGCTACTTCAGGTGAAATCTTTTTTACCAGACCTTTTAAAACATCACCTGGTCCAAGCTCAAAAAATTCGGTAGCACCATCTGTAACCATATTTTTAACGGTTTGAGTCCAACGAACTGGAGCTGTAAGTTGAGCAATTAAGTTTTCTTTAATTGCAACTGGGTCTGTTTGAGGATATGCATTAACATTCTGATAAACAGGACATATTGGTGTTGAGAATGTAGTGGCTTTGATAGCAGCTTGCAACTCTTCGCTTGCAGGTTGCATTAACGGTGAGTGAAATGCACCACCAACTGGTAATTTCAAAGCACGTTTTGCACCTTTTTCTTTTAAAAGCTCACATGCTTTATCAATACCTTCGATAGAACCAGAAATAACTAATTGACCAGGGCAATTATAATTGGCTGGAACAACAACTAAATCTTTAATCGAATCACATACTTCTTCTACAGCTTCGTCGCTTAATCCAAGTACAGCAGCCATTGTTGAAGGTTCAACCTCACAGGCTTTTTGCATAGCAAGAGCACGAGCAGAAACTAAACGAAGTCCATCTTCGAATGACATTGCTTTAGCCGATACCAAAGCTGAAAATTCGCCTAATGAATGACCTGCAACCATTTCTGGTTTAAAATCATCACCCGAAACAATAGCCGAAATTACAGAATGTAAGAATACAGCTGGTTGAGTCACTTTAGTTTGTTTCAAGTCCTCAGCAGTACCTTCGAACATTAAGTCGGTAATACGAAAACCAAGAATCTCATTTGCTTTCTCAAAATACTCTTTAGCAATAGGAGATTGTTCGTACAAATCTTTACCCATTCCCGAAAATTGTGCTCCCTGTCCGGGAAAAACATAAGCTCTCATAATTTTATTAATTAATATAAGTCATTACTAAATTGACTGAATGTAAATTATTTATGTTTATTTTACTTTTCAAAACGGCTGCAAAGATACAAAAATAATAGTATAATTGAAAATTTGAAGTTCATTGACGTTTGAAAAAAGTACGTATATTACTAGTATAATGTTATTTACTTTGTTATTTTTTTGATTTCAATCAAATTTTCAGATTCAGAAATAATGCAGTAACTTTGTAAATCAATTCAATTTAAATTTTATATGGAATTAATAAGACTGTATTTCCCAAACCTCACTCCTACTCAACTTAAACAATTTGAGCAGCTTTACGATTTATATTATGATTGGAATTCGAAAATTAATGTAATTTCAAGAAAAGACATTGAAAATTTGTATTTACATCACATATTACACTCATTATCAATAGCTCAGGTAATTAATTTTAAGTCAAGTACATCAATACTTGATGTGGGCACTGGTGGTGGATTTCCAGGTATTCCATTGGCAATTATGTTTCCTGAAGTGAAATTTACGCTAATTGATTCAATTGGCAAAAAAATAAAAGTTGGAACTGAGGTTGCAAATGCTATTGGTTTGAAAAACATTGATTTAAAACATCTACGGGTTCAAGAAGAAAAAGGAAAATACGATTTTGTAGTAAGTAGAGCAGTAATGCCTTTGGATGACCTTGTAAAACTGGTAAAGAAGAACTGCAGTAAAACGAATATAAATGCCATTCCGAACGGACTTATTTGCCTGAAAGGTGGCGAATTACAACATGAAATTTTACCATACAAAAATATTGCTGATACCTATAACATTAGTGATTTTTTTAATGAAGAATTTTTTAAAACCAAGAAAGTGGTTTATGTACCTTTGTAAAATAAAGAACAAAGAGTCAAAATAAAAGACACTAAATAGAATAAAATTTTTAAAAATGACAGTTAAAACATTTACATTCAATCCTTTTCAGGAGAATACATATTTAGTTTATGATGAAACGAAACAAGCTATAGTAATTGATTGTGGAATAATTCTTGATTATGAAAAGAAGGCATTTCAGCAATACATAACTGAAAATGAACTAAATATAGTAAAAGTAATGAATACGCATTTGCATTTAGATCATCAGTTTGGCAATAAATTTTTATTCGACACCTATAAAGTCCAGCCAATAGCACATGTCGAAGATGAATTTTTATTAGAAAGTGTGAAGTCACAAGGTGCAATGTTTGGCATTCCAATTAAAGAAGATGCTCAAACTTTAGGAGGTTATATAAAAGATAATGAAATATTTAGCTTTGGAAACACCTCATTTACAGCATTACATGTACCTGGTCATTCTCCTGGAAGTGTGGCTTTGTATTTTGAAGCTGATAATGCAGTTTTTGTGGGGGATGTGCTTTTTAAAGGATCAATAGGTAGAACAGATTTACCAAAAGGTGATTATGCTACTTTAATTCGTTCTATTCAAAGTAAATTGCTCCCCCTACCCGATTCGACCGTAGTTTATAGCGGTCATGGACCTACTACAACAATTATTGAAGAGAAGACAAACAATCCATATCTTTAAACCTGATAGAGTTTGTTTTCGATAATAAATTGATTAACAAAAGGATGTACCAAATTTGATACATCTTTTTTTTGTGCTATTAATTGCCGGATTGAAGTTGAAGAGATATCATATATAGGACAATCAACAAGTTTCATTTGTGGATAAATGGAAGAAACTGTGTTGAAATTATATCCTTTACGAGGATATACAAGTATCTTGTAATTTTGAAGTAACTCAAAGTAATTCTTCCACTTATCAAAAACTAATGCATTATCACTACCAATTAATAATGTGAAGGAATGATCTGAATAACTTACTGATAATAAGTTTAATGTATCTATAGTATAAGAAGGAATAGTCATTGTAAACTCAATATCAGAGGCTTTGAGATACTTTTCATTTTGGATTGCCCCTACAATCATTTCGAGGCGAATATTCTCGTCAATTAAATCCGTTTGATTTTTGAGTGGATTACAAGGCGAAACAATATACCAAACTTCATCAAACATCTTATTTTCAACAAGATATTTCCCCAAATTCAAATGACCTAAATGAAAAGGATTAAAAGAACCAAAAAAGAGTCCAACTTGCATAAATGCTCGATTTAGACGAAAAATGAAACTATTTGTTTAAAAAATCACGAATAATTTGTTCAGCTTCATTTTGAGCTTGTTCAAGCTTATCGTTTACAATTACGATATCAAATTTTGGTGCAAAGCTTAATTCGTGTTCAGCTTTCCCAACACGTTTTTGTATCATTTCAGGTGTATCAGTCCCCCGATTATTGAGTCTATTTAATAGCGTTTCGATGCTTGGAGGAGCAATAAAAATGGCTAAAGCTTGGTCACCAAATTGTTTTTTTATATTCAATCCACCTACCACATCAACATCGAAAATGATATTATTTCCATTAGCAGCTATGCGCGAGATCTCAGAGCGAAGTGTGCCGTAGTATAAATCTTCATACACTTCTTCGTATTCTATAAACTCTTTATTATCAATATGTTTACGAAATTCTTCGGCAGTAAAATAATAATAATCAACGCCATGTTTTTCAACACCTCTTGGCAATCGGCTTGTAGCTGAAACCGAAAACTCTAAGTTCAAATTTTTTGTTAATAAATGATGTACTATTGTACTTTTGCCAGCACCAGAAGGAGCTGAAAAAATAATTAATTTTCCGGCCATGAATATAAGTTTATAAAGTTCTTAAAGTTT
>CAYXQZ010000036.1:0-7477 GCA_964466415.1 uncultured Paludibacter sp. | reverse complement strand
AAAAAATAATTAATTTTCCGGCCATGAATATAAGTTTATAAAGTTCTTAAAGTTTGTAAGGTTTATAAAGTGATAAGCTTACAGAACATTTAAAACTTGTTCTTTGATTTGTTCTAATTCGTCCTTCATAAGTACCACTATTTTTTGCATTTCGCTATGGTTTGATTTTGAACCTAATGTATTGACTTCTCTACCAATTTCTTGTGCGATGAAACCGAGTTTTTTACCAGGTGACTTCTCATGTTTCATTGTTTCGATAAAATAATCGAGATGTGTTTTTAAACGCACTTTTTCTTCGTTCACATCTAATTTTTCGATATAAAAAATCAATTCTTGTTCTAATCTGTTTTTATCGTAACTTATTTTATCAGAAATACTTTGAAGATTTTCTTCAAGTTTTAATTTAATCTTTTCGATACGTTCATTTTCGAATGGTGCTACTTGATCGAGCAGTTCAGCAATGCGATTGATTTTAGTCAAAAAAACGATTTCGAGTGATTTACCTTCTTGAATTCTAAATTCAATTAACTGACTAACAGCCTGATTAATAGTTGATTTTATTAAAACCCATTCATTTTCGTCCAATTCAACCATTTCAGTTTTAAGAGCGTCGGGCATACGTAACAATACTTCGAACCAATTAGAAGGCATTTCCATTCCAGTGGAATTAGATATGTCTTTAATTTGCTCATAATAAGCCATTAACACTGATTTGTTTATCTGTGAAACTGACTCTTTGCCTGAATTATCAATATACAAAGCAAAGTCAATTTTACCCCTTTCGAGTTGTTGGGATAGTTCGGTACGAATTTCAATATCTTTTTCACGATATAAACCCGAAATGCGTGTTGAAAGATCTAATTGTTTGCTATTAAGCGATTTAATTTCAACAACAATTTTCTTATTTCCATTTTCGCAAGTGGCTTTACCAAAGCCAGTCATTGATTGTACCATTTTGATTATTTTATTTTTTGCAAAAATACAATTTATTTTTAAGGTATCGAAATTTAATGTTTACTATACGGAATTGTTGAAAATCAAACAAATGCTATCAGTTTATAGAAATAAGATAGCAATAACTATTGATTTAATTGAAATTTTACTAACTTTGCGTCAAATTTAATCATTATTAAAAAAAGCATCATGGAAAAAACAAAGAAATTTCTATTACCGGAAAGTGAATTACCTACTAAATGGTATAATATTATGGCAGATTTGACAACAAAGCCGATGCCAATGTTACATCCAGGAACTCGTCAACCTATAACTGCCGATGATCTTTATCCATTGTTTGCCAAAGGATTAGCCGATCAAGAAATGAATGAAACAGATCCTTGGATTGACATACCAGAAGAAGTACTTGAAAAATACAAAATATACCGTCCTACTCCACTTGTACGTGCTTATAATCTTGAAAAAGCTTTAGATACACCTGCACATATTTATTTTAAAAACGAAAGTGTAAGCCCTGTAGGTTCACATAAATTAAATTCAGCATTAGCGCAAGCATATTATTGTAAAGAAGCGGGCGTTACAAACGTAACCACTGAAACTGGTGCCGGACAATGGGGAACTGCCATGGCATTTGCATCAAAAGCATTTGGGCTTGAATTGGCTGTATATATGGTGAAAATCAGTTACGAACAAAAACCATATCGTCGTTCATTAATGCAAACTTGGGGGGCACAGGTAATACCTTCGCCAAGTATGTCGACTAAAGCGGGTCGTAAAATAATTACCGAACATCCTAATTATCAAGGCAGTTTGGGAACAGCAATATCGGAAGCTATTGAACTTGCCATGAGTACACCTAACTGTAAATATACATTGGGAAGTGTTTTGAACCATGTTTCGCTACATCAAACTGTAATTGGTTTAGAGGCCGAAAAACAAATGGAAATGGCTGGTGAATATCCTGACGTAGTAATTGGTTGTTTTGGTGGAGGATCAAACTTTTCAGGAATTTCATTCCCATTTTTGCGTCATAATATTAAAGATGGTAAAAAAACACGATTTATTTCGGCTGAACCAGCTTCGTGTCCCAAATTAACTCGTGGTGTTTTCCAATACGATTTCGGCGATGAAGCAGGTTATACTCCTTTAATCCCAATGTATACACTTGGACATAACTTTGCTCCAGCTCATATTCATGCTGGTGGATTACGTTATCATGGTGCTGGTACAATTGTAAGTCAATTGATGAAGGATAAATTAATGGAAGCAACTGACATTAACCAACTTGATTCGTTCAAAGCGGGTGTTTTATTTGCTCAAACCGAAGGAATTGTTCCAGCTCCCGAATCGGCTCATGCCATTGCAGCTGCAATAAACGAAGCGTTAAAAGCCAAAGAAGAAGGAACAAAGAAAACAATTTTGTTTAATTTATCAGGTCATGGATTGGTTGATATGGCTGCTTATGATCAATATTTGGCTGGTGATTTAGTAAATTATTCGCTTACTGACGAGGATATTGCTAAAAACATTTCTGAATTGGAGAAAATAGTTAAGTAGTTCATATAGTTAAGAGTTAGGAATTACGAATTAGGACTTGTGAATTAAGAAAAGAGGATGTAAAGTCCTCTTTTTTTGTGTCAGAAATATGTTTAACTTTGCAAAAAAAAATAGTTATGGCATTATCACACATTGGCGAAATTGCAGGGTTAGGAGTATCATTATGTTGGACAATGAGTGCTTTATTTTTTGAAAAGGCAGGAACTCGAATTGGCTCATTATCAGTTAATTTTATTAGATTATTACTAGCTTTATTATTTCTTGGTTTAACCACATTAGTAACAAAAGGACTTCTATTACCTATAGATGCAACTGGATATCAGTGGTTTTGGCTTGGATTATCGGGTGTAATTGGTTTTTACTTGGGCGATTTAGTGCTTTTCAAATCCTATTTAGTAATTGGTTCGCGTACCGCCGCTTTAATTATGAGTTTTTCGCCCATGTTAACGGCCATAATAGGTTGGTTTTTTCTGAAAGAAAAACTGACAACATTGGAAGTAATAGCCATTTTCGTAAGTATTGCTGGTATTGTTACAGCAATTTCGAATAAAAAAATGAAATTAAATATTCCAATTAAGGGATTGCTATTGGCACTTGGAGGTGCTTTAGGTCAATCTATTGGAATAATATTGAGTAAAAAAGGAATAGGTGATTATGATCCAGTGGCTGCAACCCAAATTAGAGCAATATTTGGACTTGCTAGTTTTGCAATTATGATTACTATAATGGGACGTTGGCCAAAAATAAAGCTTGCCATAAATGACAAGGTAGGTATGAAAGCTGTGACAATTGGATCCATATTTGGTCCATTTTTGGGCGTTTCACTTGCTTTATTTGCTATTCAGCATACAAATACTGGAGTTGCTTCAACATTAATGGCCTTAGTTCCAATTTTCATTATTTGGCCATCAGCCATAATGTTTCGTGAAAAAATTAAAATTCAACAGATTATTGGTGCAATAATTAGTATTATTGGCGTAAGTCTATTCTTTTTGTAATGTTTTAATCTGTTAATGGATTTAAAACTTTTAGACAAGAAGTTGAATCAATGAGATTTTGAGTTATTTTTGTGTGATAAATTATTTTTTTTGACAATTATGAAACGATTTTGCTTTTTAATAATCATTTCGATATCATCTTTTAGTGTATTTGGCGATTTACTTTCGGATATTACTTGTGGAAAATTCAAAGTTAAAAATTTACTTTCACCACGATCAATGGTTGATGGTGAGCATTATACAATACTAGTTAATGATAATTCAATTGTAAAATACAATTACAAAACAGGGGCAATTATTGATACCTTATTTAGTGTATTTCAAGCAAAAAAATGTCCAATTAAAAAAATCACAGGATACACTTTTAGTCCTAATGAACAAAAAATATTGGTTTATACTAATGTGAAGTATCGTTATCGCCGGACTTTTACAGCAGATTATTATATTTATGATATAAAACGTAAGGAAATTGAACCACTTTCAGATAATGGGGCTCAAGAAGTTCCGTTATTTTCGCCTGATGGACGTTATATAGCTTATGCACGTAAGAATAATCTTTTTATGTATAAGGTTGATTTTAAATCAGAAATAGCAATAACTAAAGATGGTGAAGCTGGGAAAATAATTAATGGAACACCTGATTGGGTTTACGAAGAAGAATTTGAGGCAACACGCCATTTTGCATGGAGTCCGGATAGTAAATTATTGGCATTTACAAAATTCAATGAAACTGAAATACCTGAGTTTTCATTTCAACTTTTTAAAAATGAACAAAGTTCAGATGAGTTAAATCTATATCCTAGCTTTTTAAAATTTAAATATCCAAAGGCTGGTCAAAGCAATTCGAAAGTACAAGTCTGTGTTTACGACGACTTTAATAAAACGACTCGAGTAATGAAAATTGCTGAAGTTGATGAAGACTTTTATGTCCCTCGTATTAAATGGACCAACTCACCTGAGCAATTGGCAATATTCAAATTAAATAGAAGTCAGAATAGGCTTGAAATGTTTTTTGCAGATCCCCGTTCGACATTGACTAAACTTATTTTACGAGAACAAGATAAGCGATACATTGATTATGATAACATTGATAATCTGCGTTTTACTAGTGATAATCAATATTTTTTTGGAGTTAGCGAACGCGATGGATATCGTCATATATATCAATATCGGATTACTGGCGAAATTTTCAAACAAATAACCAAAGGTAATTGGGATATAACTGAATTTTATGGATTCGATGAAGTAAAAAAGACCTTATATTATCAGTCGGCTGAAGTTTCGCCCATGCAGCGTGATGTATATTCCATCGATCTAAAACTTAAAAAATTGCGTTTAACTGATGGTAAAGGAACGCATACAGCAAGCTTCAATTCCACATTTAGTTTATTTGTTGATAATGCATCTTCGCTTTCAAAACCCAACACTTTATTTTTAAATACCAATACAGGATTAAAGATTCGTTCTATAAATAATAATGAATCAATTAAGAATGATTTTGAATCATTGAATCTTCCTAAAAAGGAGTTTTTCACTTTTAAAACGTCAGAAAATATTCAGCTAAATGGTTGGATACTAAAACCAATTAATTTTGATACTACAAAAAAATATCCAGTTTTACAAGTGCAATATAGTGGACCAAATTCGCAACAAGTACTTGATAAATGGAGTATTGATTGGGAGTATTATTTAGTAACAAAAGGCTATGTAGTTGTATGTGTGGATGGTAGAGGTACAGGAGCACGCGGAAGCGAATTCAGGAAATGTACTTATGGCAAATTAGGGATTTTAGAAACCAAAGATCAAATTGAAACAGCTAAATACATATCACAACAATCATTTATAGATAAAGATCGAATTGGAATCTGGGGTTGGAGCTATGGAGGTTCGATGACATTGTGGAGCATGAGCACAGGTGAGAAAGTATTTAAAGCAGGTATTGCGGTAGCACCTGTTACAGATTGGAATTTATACAATACTGCTTATACCGAGCGTTTTATGAATCGACCTCAAGAAAATTTTAATGGATATAAACAAACTTCGGCAATTGGAATGGCTACCAAATTAAATGGTAAATTACTAATTGTACACGGCACTGCCGATGATAATGTGCATGTTCAAAATACTATGTTGTATATTGATAAATTGGTTGAAGCCGATAAGCAATTCGAAATGCATCTATATACAGATAAGAATCATAGTATTCTTGGAAATCAAACTCGCAAGCATTTATATACACGAATGAGTGAATTTTTATTCCAAAATTTATAATTACGAGATTATAAACTTGCCTCACTTGCAAAACGTGTTGTAAAACATGAATTGAAACAACAAAAATCTCTTTTAAAGAAATAATAATTCGTATTTTTGCAAGTCGATTTTAAATTTATTAAAAAATAAAAATCATCAAATCAATATTAATCATCAAAACAAATTAAAATGACAACAGAAAAAAAGAATTATGCATTGCCAATTGCAATTATGTTTGCATTGTTCGCAATGATTTCATTTGTAACTAATCTTGCTGCTCCTTTTGGAACAATTTGGAAAAACGAATACGCAGGTTCAAATGTACTTGGAATGATGGGGAACATGATGAATTTCCTCGCTTATTTTTTCATGGGAATTCCTGCAGGTAACATGCTTGTAAAAATTGGTTACAAAAAAACAGCCCTTATTGCAATGGCAATCGGTGTTTTAGGTCTATTTACACAATTTTTATCAAGTAGAATTGGAGCAACAACAGAAGTTTTTGCTTTTGGAGGTTTTATTATTAAATTAAATTTTGTTATTTATTTATTAGGTGCATTTATTTGTGGTTTTTGCGTATGTATGCTTAATACAGTTGTAAATCCTATGCTTAACCTATTAGGTGGAGGCGGTAACAAAGGAAATCAACTAATTCAAACTGGTGGTGCTCTTAATTCATTATCTGGAACGTTAACTCCATTATTTGTTGGAGCGTTAATTGGAACAGTAACTGCTCAAACAACTATGACAGATGTTTCGTCACTTTTGTTTATTGCTATGGGTGTCTTTGCTTCAGCATTTATTATTATCTCATTTTTTGAAATCCCTGAACCACACTTAATAAAAGGAGGTTCTGTAAAAACAAATTTCACACACAGTCCTTGGAGTTTTCGTCACACAGTGTTAGGTGTTATTGGTATTTTTATTTATGTAGGTGTAGAAATTGGGATACCAGGTACTTTAAATTTTTATCTTGCCGATGCAAGTGATAAAGGAGCTGGGCTTTTAACCAATGGAGCAGCAATTGGAGGAGCTATTGCAGCAATTTATTGGTTATTAATGTTAGTAGGACGTTCGATTAGTAGTGCTATAAGTGGTAAAGTATCAAGTCGTACTCAACTTATTGTAGTTTCTGCTGCTGCAATCTTATTTGTTTTAATTGCAATTTTCACTCCTAAAACTGTTACTATTTCAATGCCAGGATATAGTGTAACTGAAGGTTTCAATATGTCACAAGTTCCACTTAGTGCTTTATTCTTAGTTCTATGTGGATTAAGCACTTCTGTAATGTGGGGAGGCATTTTCAATCTTGCTGTAGAAGGATTAGGTAAATATACAGCTCAAGCTTCAGGTATTTTTATGATGATGGTAGTAGGTGGAGGTGTTTTACCGCTTCTTCAACAATTTATTTCTGATTCCGTTGGATATATGGCTAGTTATTGGCTTATTATAGCAGCTTTAGTTTATCTTTTGTTTTATGGTTTGGTTGGTTCCAAAAACGTAAACAAAGATATACCGGTAGAATAAGAATTAATAATTGTTAGAAGATTTGAAAATTTGAAGTTCTATAAAAACTAGACGAAATTTTCAAATCTTTTAATCTTCAAATTTTCAAATATATATAATAATGGAAAAACCTTATGTAATTGGGATGGATATGGGTGGCACAAACACTGTTTTTGGTGTTGTTGATAGCCGTGGAAATGTAATCTCAAAAA
>CAYXQZ010000035.1:10478-22505 GCA_964466415.1 uncultured Paludibacter sp. | reverse complement strand
ATGAAAGCACTAATTTTTGCAGCTGGCCTTGGTACGCGCCTAAAACCCATAACCGATAATTTGCCAAAAGCTTTGGTGCCCATTGCAGGTAAACCTTTGTTGCAACATGTAATCCTGAAACTTAAAGCGCAAGGTTTCGACGAGATATTGATAAATGTTCACCATTTTCCAGATCAAATTATCAATTTTGTTAAAGTGAATAATGCTTTTGGTATTCGAATTGAAATATCCGATGAACGTGAAATGTTGCTCGATACTGGTGGTGGAATTAAAAAAGTTGCTTATTTTTTCGATGATAATAAACCATTTTTAGTTCATAATGTAGATATTTTGTCTACTTTAAATTTAAATGAACTGTATCATCAGCATCTGCGCACTAATCCATTGGCTACGCTTGTGGTTAGTAAGCGCGATACCTTTAGATATTTGCTTTTCGACGACGATTTGAGATTGCGTGGTTGGATTAATGAAAAAACAGGCGAAACAAAACCATCTGACTTTCAACATCCTGAACGCTTTGATAAATTTGCATTTTCGGGTATACAAATTCTTTCGCCACAGGTATTTAACGTAATGGAGTCTTATCCTCTGAAATTCCCAATTATGGATTTTTATTTGGAAAATATGAAGCAAAATAATATTCTGAGTTTTGTGCCTGATGAATATAAAATGATTGATGTAGGTAAACTCAATGTATTAGAAGAGGCCGAGAAGTTTGTAATTAATTATAAATAATAGATTATGATCGTTACTTTTTTTGCAACTCAAAATGACTTTAGAGTTTGGCTAGAGAACAATTATGAAAAAGAAACGGAATTGATAGTAGGTTACTATAAAGTGAATTCAGGAAGACCTTCATTAACTTGGTCAGAGTCTGTAGATCAGGCACTTTGTTTTGGTTGGATTGATGGAATTAGAAAATCTTTAGATGAATTGAGCTACTGTATACGGTTTACTCCTCGTCGTAAATCAAGTATTTGGAGCGATATAAACATTAAAAAAGTAGAACATCTTACTAACGCTGGTTTAATGACTGAAGCGGGTTTAAAAGCATTTAGTTACCGAAAGGAACAAAAATCGGGTATATATTCATTCGAAAATAAAATTGTTCAGTTTGATGATGTGATTGCTAATCATTTTAAACAGAATAAGTTGGCTTGGGATTGTTTTTACTTGAAAACTCCTTCGTTCCGTAAAACAATTACACATTGGATAATGAGTGCTAAGCAAGAAAAAACTAGATTGTTACGGCTCGAAAAAGTGATGGAAGATTTATGTAGCCCACGAACTTAGTAAACATTTTTTATTTGGTTTGTAATAACCAGCTAAAATTTAGTGAAGCATTTATATTGTTGGATGCATCAAAATAATCGCTTGCTGCGTTCGAATAGAGATCAACGGCGCCGTAATTGGCTCGAGCTTCTACTTGGAATACTTGTTTTTTTATGCGCATATAAAATCCAGTTCCAACAACTAAACCATACTCAAATGGACGTTCAGTAGCCTTAATGTGTTGTTCTTGCGTAGAGTTTACGGTATTGTTTACGAGCGTTTTTTCCGAAATTAAATAGCTCAATTTTGGGCCGATATTAAAAAATACCCTAAAGTTTCTTCCGAAATTAAAGTGAGTCAAAATTGGCAATTCAATGTAATTCAATTGTTTAGAAAAAAGTCCGTCTTTTTCAGTCCAGCCTCGCTGTGCATAATTCAATTCAGTCTGAAATCCTAGGCTTTTGTCATTAATATATCTAAAAACAATTCCTCCATTATTTCCCAATAAGTACGATTGATTAACAGTTGGTTTGAATCCAACCATCGAACCTGTCATTCCTGCATTTATCCCCCAGTATTTTTCGGTAGCATAATTTTTTCGTTGAGCTAGGGCGTTGTTCGAAAATACTATACCAAAAGTTATAACAGCAAGTACTGACAAATTTTTGAATTTCATTATCATTTTAATTTTAGCTAAATAATAATTTTCTTTATTTTTCGTGCTGATATAATTGCTTGTTTACAAAACCTGAAGTTACATTATTGCGCTCAAATTTTAAAAACGATTGTATACCCGAAGCCAATGGAAGCTGTTTTTTATCCCAACTAAACTGTGGTCCAAACTCGTAAAGTAAAGCTATAAAGTAATTACCTAAGTCATATCCTAATACATCGTATTGAGGATTGTTCGAAGATTTTTTCCAACCAAAATTACCATTAAACAAGCTGTTGTATTGTTTTAAATCATCGTCGTTTATTAAGGGTTTAAATGGTGCTATGCTAAATGATTTAAATTTGACCTGCGCATTTTGATTTTTCCAACTGAATTGTTCGTAAAGTTGAATATCAAATTCCATGGCTTTAGAGTTTAAAAAACTCAAATACGGAAAAATACCTGAAAATTTATCAGTATTGAATATTATAACATTCGATTTTTCTTTGTCAAAAACTGTCGACGATTGAACTAGTTGCTCAGTAGCCATTTCAATTACTTGAAATGGTTTATTTTTGGCTGTCAGTGAATTTTTTAAATTTTGCGAAAACTCAAATCCATTATCGCTAGCAGTTACAGTTGCCAAATCAATAAATACAATATTTTCTGGTTTTGTATTTTTATTCAATAAATTACATAAATACTCAGTTTCAACAAAATTGGTCGCGTTAAACTGGAACAAATAGGGGTTAGTTGCCAAGTCGGCTACTTTCGACGAGAATGGAATAACGCAATTAATTTTGTTTTCTTTTGCAAATTCACTTACCAACGAAATTTGATTGGTATAAGCTGGTCCAATAATCAAATCTACATTTTTAAGATTTTGATTTCGAAGTACTTCAATAATTTTATCTTCCGTTTTTTCGGTGTCGAATGTGTAAATCTCAATGGATACTCCTTTGTTTTTAGCTTCGTTAGCTGCTATTAAAAATCCAGCATAGAATTCTTGAAAACGCTCATTAACGGCATCTGTTTTAGCGTTTTCGATAACCAATGGCAATAAAATTGCAATTTTCAAAGGGGTAGTGTTAGGCTTTACATTTTGAACTAGCCGTGTTAGGTATCTTACATCATCAACGGTGTGTTTTGCTTTAACTACTTCCGGTTCAATGGGTTTTGGTGTTTCTGCTATTTGTATGTTCTTGGTTTCAGCTTCAATCTTATCTTTGCATTTATTTTTGTGTTTTTTATCATCAATGGATTTGTTGCATGGAATGCGGAGAGTCATACCAGTTTTTAGACCATTTTCAAGGTCTGGGTTGAGTTTTTTTAATTCCTCCACTGAAATATCGTATTTGCGACTGATTGCAAAAAGGGTTTGTTTTTTTTCGACCAAATGCTCAATAAAGTTCGTTTCAGCTTTTTCGGATTTTAAAACTGTCGATTTTTCTGTTTTGTTAGTTTCAACTACTTCAGTTTTTGTTTTTTTCGATGAAGGGATTAACAGAATTTGTCCTGTTGTTAATCCGTTAGCAGCATCTGGATTTAATTCGTTTAATTTATCGAGTGTTACTTCAAACTTACGTGCTATACCATAAAGTCCTTCGCCGGCTTGTACAGGATATAAAATATACTCCTTGCCAGCAATCTTTTTTATTTGATAGTTCTGGTTTTGTGCGCTAAGTCCTTCACATATAATAAGAAATACAATTATCAGCAATGAATTGAGTGCTTTCATTCGTTATGGTATTTATTTTAATTAATCGTTTTTAAGATGTAAGTTTGAAATTTGAAGATTAAATTTGAAATTATGAATCAATAACTGTTCCGAATTCAATTTAAACTGCAAATTTACTAAAAATAAACGTTTGAATTTATATTACGGCAATAATTGCCATTTTTTTTTGTTTTTAAATAGAAAGCTGTACATTTGTATCTTTAAAATCAGTATTTGAAGTACTGAACCCAATACGTATCTTAATTAATTTTTATATATGAAGCGTTTTTTGTTGTTCTCAATTTTTATACTAAGTTTTTTGTATGTTAAGTCAGCTTTAACAGCTACTGGTACTTATAAAATGTACGATAATATGCCTGGCATCGATTATTTGTTTGTTTTTGATGGTATTAATTCTCAAACAGCAATTATTTTTAATGGTGTAAATGCAGATAAAGTGAAGTGGTATAGGTACGAAAATTTAGTAACTCCAATCACGTTGCAAACTGCGAACGAAAATTTTAATATTGAAAATGCAACTGGGTATATTTTAGAGGAAGAAGGCGGCAAAAAAACTTCAATATGGGTTGTTGATTATTCAAATTATTTGCCTGTGTTAACAGCTTTAGTTCCTGAAGATAAACCAAAGGAACAATGTGCTGAGCTAATAATTGATGTGAATGCTGCAGTATTGCCAATTCAATATAAAACACCTCAAAATCAAGTTAAAACTGCTCCACGCTCTTTTCAGTTAGTGTATTCAAGCAAAGAATGGAGCAATAACAAATGGAATGATGCCGAAGTAAAAGTCGATTTTGTTTTACCTACTACTAAATTAACTGTATTAAATCCTCCTTTGTGCGATACCAAATTTAAACTAATTGGTGATAATTTTGCAAAAGATTTAGGACGAGTAACTGTTGAAGTAGAATCGAACTTTTATAGTGCTGTAAAAACAGAATGTCATATAGTTTCAAATGCTACTACACGTGTTGAAATAAATGAAGCGGATCGACCAGAAAAAGCAGATATCACTACTGCTTCGGCTCCGCTCGAAGTTGTGTTTGCTAGCAATGCCAATATTCCTGTGGCTGAGTTTTATCAATGGCAAATTTTCAAAGAAAAAAGTTTGTTGTTTACTCGAAACGATCAGGATTTACGTTTTACGTTTTCGGAAGCTGGTTTGTATAATGTAAAACTGACAACAAGCAATGCAAATTGTAGAAATAGCGATTCGGTAACCATAAAAATAGTAGAGTCAAAATTGGAAGTTCCACGTGTTTTTACACCAAATGGCGATGGTATGAATGATGAATTCAGAGTGGCATATAAATCAATTGTTGAGTTTAGGTGCTGGGTTTTTAACCGTTGGCAACAAAAAGTGTTTTACTGGACCGATCCTCAAAAAGGCTGGGATGGTAAAATAAATGGCAAGCCTGCGAGCACTGGTGCTTATTATTATGTTATAGAAGCACTTGGAGCTGATGGCGAAAAGTATAATCGTAAAGGAAACATTAATCTTTTACGAGGTAAGGAAAATTAAGCCGTTTTTTGAACTAAATACATACTACAAACCCCAAACGTAAACTTGTGGTATTTCACCAACTTAAATCCATTGTTCTCGAGTATTTTAATTAGTTTTTCGCCACTCGCAAATACATGCATCGATTGTTGTAGGTAGTCGTAAGCTTTTGAATCGTTTGAAAGTATACGTGAAGTTAAACTTACAAAAACCCTTGTGTAGAGCTTGTAAGCAGCTAGTAATAATCCTTTTTGTGGTTCATTCATTTCTAAAATCATCAAATGCCCATTCGCATTTAAAACACGATAGATTTGTTTAAGACTTTCATCTAGTTTCTCGAAGTTACGTATGCCAAACGATATGGTAGCAGCATCGAAAGTGCTATCTGCAAAAGTCAATGTAGCGCAATCCTGCACTTCGAACGTAATTTTCCCTGTTAAGCCTGCTTTTTCAACTTTTTGTTTTCCAACTTCCATCATTTGGTCCGAAATGTCAACTCCATAAGCTGATTCAGGTTCAAGGTATTCAAACGCTTTGATGCAAATATCGCCAGTGCCTGTAGCTATGTCAAGTATTGTTTTCGGATTGAAAGGTTTAAGACTTAATAATGCTTTTTTACGCCAATAACGTGCCATGCCCCAAGTCATAATATCATTAAAGGCATCGTATTTAGCCGATATGGTGTTGAACATGCGCGAAAGCTGTGTAGTCTTTGCTTCGTGTTCGTTATAGGGTTTAACTTTGGTATATTCCTTGGTTTCTGATTGCATTAGTCTGTTTCTAAAATTGAATTTGTATACTTTTATCAATAAAGTAAGGCTCAGCTAGTTTTCGGTCGGCCACACTTAACGTTGATAAAACATTATTTCGAACATCTAGTTCATTCGAATCGTTAAATTTCATCGAATAATACTTTTTATCCAAAAGCGTTTCAATCCATGACGCTTCAATATCCGATGTGGTTATCTTTGAGTAATTTATCCAACTTTTTGTTTCAGGTAGCTCAATCTTAATAGCTATTCTCTGCCAACTTTCATTATAAAAACTCAAAGTTGAAAACATAATCGGTTGCGATATAGTATTAATTATAGCTATTGAAAATGAATTGTTTGATGCGTTTAGTCGTTTTATTTCGGTAGTGCCTATACCCGATGTTTTAACAATGATATGGCAGGAGGCAGTGTCATATTTTTGCAAAATTGTATTGGAGCCAACTAAGTTTTTAACACTATCATTTTTTCCCGACTTAAAGTATTCAGTTAGTTCATACCGTTGTTTAGATGTGAGTGTAGGAATTAAATTGTCAGGTAATTTAATAAAAAGCGAATCGGTAGTACTGCTAAATGCCGAAGTGGAAGCTAGCAATAAAACAGCTAATATCTGAAAGAGTTTTTTCATTATTTTTTATAAACTAATTTTGTCTGATTCTTAATTTTTTCATTAAAAATCGTCCAATAATACCTAAACATTTCATTAACACTCTGAAAATCTTCTTTGTACACAAATCCCATTCCTTGAGTGGTTTTGGCTTCTTTCAATTGTGCGCGGTCAATAGTATGGCTGTATGCTTTGAACCTCAATTTACCACTTTCGGTCAATAAGTATTCAAAATCCACATCCCACATATAACGGTCATCTGGATTTTGGGTGTATTTATCAGCTCGGTAACCTACATTGCTATTTACAATGATGCGGTCGTTTGGCTGTAACATTACTTGTGCTTTGTATTGATTATCAGTAGCATCGGTTTGTTGCCAATCAAAACCAAACGAAAGCATATCACTTTTCAATGTTTTTTGAATAAAATTATTTAAGTGAGCACTTAATGTTGATGTTACAAAAGAACTTATTGCACCTTGGTTGGCATTTGTAACTTGCTCAGGGTTGTAAAAACTATTGGCTGCCAATAAATAAGCAATCTGACGATTCATCATCTCTTCGGTATTAATTATACTACGCAGTTTCTGTTTCATACTTTCGTCGGCAGTAGGTAGGTCAACTTCGAATTTTATGGTAGGAGTCATCAAATCGTCGGTAAGTTTTAGAATACAATTTACAGGCATGCTTGTACGTCGAGTCGAGGAAGAAAGCTCTTCAGCATTCATAATGCTACTTAACGAAGCTGTAAGCGGGTAAATGGCTCGTATATTTACTTTTGCACCAAAAGGATCGCCTGTCCACGAAAGTGTACTTCCATCGTCAATTTTAAACTCCTTACGCACAATTGTTTGTAGTGTAAAAAGATAATAACCATTGTTTATAGTATATGTTCCATACAGTTTTATGTCCGAAAATGTATCAAATTGTACTCGCAAACTTCCAGTTCCACGACCAGCAATTACGTCGCCAGCTTTTGGGTCAACTATTAATTGCATGTCAGCATCATTAGTAACATCGATGTTTAAATCTACCTTCGTATTAAAACGGTTTTTGTCAATTATTGGTTTTGTTGCAATACTGGTATTCGACAGGCTTTCGAATCGGATAAAGCTATTATCCGAAGCAGTTGAAACACCACCCATTTGGATAAATGCTTTCGATTTTGGCTGTGTTACTGCATTTATTACAATGCTGCATTCGTCGTCGTTTCCAGTAATGTTTACCGTACCAGTAGCGTATGCTTTGCCATAAAAATAATCATTATCTTTGGATTGAGTATCCATGCCAATAATATTTTTGCCTTTGATATTGATATTGTAATTCATTTTTGTGAACAAACCATTGTGCTGAACAATTCCATTTAAAGAGCCTTTATTTCGTTCGGCATCATAAAACTCAATATTTTTTAAAATAATGGATTTTCGTGTAAGTTTAATTGTATCGCTAAAATAATAATTTGTTTTAAGAACACTTACTGTCATTTGGGCTTTATCAATATATGCTTCACCCTCAAAACCCATAGTTTTGGTTGGTCCAAACATGCGAATTTTGCCGTATCCATTCCCTTTTACATTATCAACAACACCTGCAAAGTATCGTTGCAAAAATTCGATGCTCAATCCATTTAAATCAAAATTCACATCAATCGAATCTGTTTTTGGCTCAAAAATTCCTTTAGCAGTTCCAATGGTATCTTTTTTGTTTTTTATAAAATCGGCATAGAGTAACATTTGACTATTTTTATTATCCCAAGTCGATTTTATTGTTGCATCGCCTATACTCTTTTTGTTAATCATTGCGTTGTTTACGAATAAATTAGCTAAAAAAATTGGCTGATTTTGTTTTGTTTGAAGCGAAGCATTTCCAGTTACAAAACCACCAATCTGAATGCCTTTGAGTTTGAGTAAATTCATTACAAAATCCAAATTCAAGTCATTCATGGCAAAATTCAGATTGTTGCCCATTTTTTTCGAAACTGTTCCATCAACATGAATGAATTGTGAATTTTTTTCGAATTTAAAATTATTAATTGATAGTGTGCTGTCCGATTTGAAATCAATCGAACTGGGCTGAATATGCCATATTGAATCAGATATAATTAATTGAGTTGGCTTAAACTGCAAATTAGCAGCGAGTTTGCCGTCGGTATTACTGAATTTGGTAACTGCAGCCACTTCGCCAGCATTTGTTACTGTTTTCGAATCTGATAACCAGCCAAGTACGGTCGAAACTGAATCGTTTGAAGCAGTTGAAGTGAGGAATACATTGGTTAAACCTTGTTTTTGTAACAACTGACCACGAGTTGATATCTGCAATTGTTTACCTGCATTATCGATATTCAATTTTATTTTCTCAATTTCTTGTTTGTTATATCTAAACCTAGGTATGTCACCTTCAATTTTTAGTTTATTGCTAATGTTATTGATACTACCTTTAATTAGGGCTGACTCCATTAGTTGATAAGGTAATTCTAAAACTTCCGAAATTGCTTTGGTGTTAGTTATTTTAAGGTCAAAATCAATATAATTATTGCTCGATTTTACAATTTGGTTTTTGGCTAGCGATGGTAAATAATTTTTTAAAATATCGTTGATTATACTTGGAACCTTGCTGTATTTAAATTGTCCGGCAAAACTGCCATTCAAAAAGTCGGAATTAATGCTGAAATTTGTGTTCTTATCATCAATTCTGCTTATAAATTTTATGTTTTCGATATTAAGTGTTTTGTTTTTATTAGTAAAAACTATGTTGTTAAATGCCACATATCCGTTAATGTCGTCGGCAGTTTTTCCCATCATATTTGTTTTACCATCAAAAGCAAGCAATGAGCCAGCATACTTTTCGGTGATGTTTAATGCGTGTAAATCAGCATCTTTAACATTTAGCGTAAAATCGAAAACGGGTAGTTTTTTTGTTAAGTCAATAATTCCCTTAAAATCGGCATCAATATTCTGATCGTTTACTTTAACGGCTCCATCAAAACCTGAACCATCGTATTTGCCGTCGAGCAAAATATCATTGTAGGTGTAATTGAGCAGTTGCAAACTTTCAATTTCGCCTTTTACTTTGCCTTTCAATGGTTTGCCTTCCAGTTTTTTTCCATTAGTAGAAATATTCATCGACAAAGCTCCAATTTTTTCCGAATTGAGTAATTTGTTAATTTCGAGGTTATTCGTTTTTAAAGAACCGCTGTAGGTGAGGTCTTTCAGTTGATTTTCGAATTTCAATAAAATATCAGTTGAAATTGATCCAATATTTGTTTTGAGATTGCCATAAGTTACTAAATTACTCAAAAAACCAGTTATATTGCCCTTGTAGCGCATTTGACCTAAGTTGTTTAATTCTTTAGGTAGTATAAGTGGTTTTTTTGTGATTCGCGAAACAAAATCTTGAATCTCAGATTTATTTACCGAAAATTCCTTTATGTCAGTATAAATAAATGCATCTTGAATTGATGGAAGACCATTTATTTCAATATCAGTGTTTAAATACAATGATTTTCCATGTTTAAGTTCTAAGTTTTTGACTTTAAGATTTGAAATACTCCCACTCAATGTGCCACTAATGTCAACAAATTCGGTTAGATTCTCAAATTCGGGTACAAATGCTTTAAAATCAGTTAAGTTAATTGACGAACGATTCAATGGTATTTTAAGTTTCACCTTTTCAGCAAAATTCTTAAAATTACTCAAACTGTCGTATTTAATTTCAATATCAGATAAATTTAAACTTGATGTTGGCAAATCGAGTTCAATAAACTGAATTTTTGCTTGCTTTGTTGACCCAATTAGTTGAGTTGATAATTTTTTCAATTCAAAACCAGAGATTTCTTTTAAGTTGATGTTTTTGATGTTTACACTTAAAGTATCTGATGTTAATGTATTTAATTCAATATCAGCATTTAAATCGGTGAATTGCATGTTTGTTGGGTCAAATTTCCCTTTGTGTGGTTTTGGCGTATCCGTTTCGGTTTTGTAATTAAATGCAGAATTACGAATGCTTAAATTACGAATTTTATATTCCAAATTAGAAGGTTTTTTATCTTCTGTTTTTTTAAACGCATTGATAATAAAATCAATATTGGTTTTGCCATTCTTAAATTGTTTTACATTACCACGTAAATTATCAAATTCTAAGGCTGTAATAAGTACTTTCCCTTTCAAAAGTTTCCATAATTGTAGATCGAGATAGGTTTTTTTGATATATAAAAGGGTGTCTTTTTGTTGATCTTCAATATAAAGATCTTTTATCCGAATGGTATTAAATAATTGGTAATGTATATCGCCAATAGTAACCTTGGAAGCAATTTTTTCAGAAATTTCCTTTTCGATTATATCCGAAAAATAGTTTTGTATTCTGCTGAATTGCAGTACAATAGGGATTGTAGCAGCAACTATCATTAGCGCAGCAACAAAATTGACAAATATGTTTATCGTTTTTTTTATACCTTTGGACATTATTTTATGCAAAAATAGTGATTTATTTTTGTTTATCGGCATTCAAAAGTGCTTAATACACAATTATTGTTCCATAATTTTTTAGAATGAAACCAGTTTATATTCTTGGCATCGAATCTTCATGTGATGATACATCCGCAGCTATAATTAAAGATGGAATTTTACTTTCCAATATTACTGCCTCACAATCGGTACATGCTAAGTATGGTGGTGTAGTTCCCGAATTGGCATCCAGAGCGCATCAGCAAAATATTATTCCTGTGGTACACCAAGCAATCAAGGAAGCTGGTATTTCGAATGCTGATTTAAGTGCGATTGCTTTTACGCGTGGCCCCGGACTTTTGGGATCATTGTTGGTTGGTACTTCATTTGCAAAAGGCTTTGCACAAGCGCTTAAAATACCATTGGTTGATGTTAATCACTTGCAAGCACACGTGTTGGCTCATTTTATAAGTTTAGGTTCCGATAAAGAAGTAATGCCTCAATTCCCATTTCTGTGCTTGCTAGTTTCCGGCGGAAATTCACAAATTATAGTTGTTCGCTCGTATACCGATATGGAAATTATTGGTCAAACAATAGATGATGCTGCGGGCGAGGCTTTTGATAAATGTGCTAAAGTAATGGGCTTGCCTTATCCTGGAGGACCTTTTGTTGATAATTTGGCAAAAACAGGGAACCCAGCAGCATTTAAATTTAATAAACCACAAATACCAGAATATAATTATAGTTTTAGTGGATTAAAAACTTCGTTTTTGTATCTGGTAAAAGATAAATTAAAGGAAAATCCAAATTTTATTACCGAAAATCTAAACGATTTGTGTGCGTCGATTCAAAATACGGTGGTTGAGATACTTATGGCAAAACTGCGAAAAGCTGCTATTGATTTAAAAATCAAACAAGTGGCCGTAGCAGGTGGTGTGTCGGCAAATTCGGCTTTGCGACAAGCTTTTTATGATCATCAAAAAAAATATCATTGGGATGTTTTTATTCCGCCTTTAGCTTATACTACCGATAATGCAGCTATGAT
>CAYXQZ010000035.1:0-10378 GCA_964466415.1 uncultured Paludibacter sp. | reverse complement strand
ATTGGGATGTTTTTATTCCGCCTTTAGCTTATACTACCGATAATGCAGCTATGATTGCCATTACTGGTTATTTTAAGTTTTTGAATAATGATTTTTGTGAATTGGATAAAGCGCCATATTCAAGAGTAGGAGTTTAAATAATTATATGAAATACAGCCCCAAGCCCCTAAAGGGGATGTTAAGAAGTGCCGAATGGTCTTTTTCTTTAAGCCCCTTTAGGGGTTTGGGGCAGATTTGAAACTTATGTTTGAAGAAAAACTACCTCAGAAATTGCGACCGTACAGTGGAGTTATTTACTTCATGGTGGTATTGGTATGTGCTCATTTTTTTTGGAAATTTACTGTTCGTGGCGATGAAACTGATACGATTGTAACTTTCTTTGGGTTAAATTTGTCGACTCCATTTAATTTTATGGCTACTCATGTGGCTAACGCAACTGCTAATATTCTACAATTTTTTGGATCGGATATTCAACTTTTGGATAATAATGTGCTGCGACATGCAAATGGTGTTGCAGTTCGTATAGTGTGGTCGTGCACTGGTCTGAAGCAAGCTTATATATTTGTTTGTTTAATAGCTTTTTATGCAGGAAACTTCAAACAAAAAATGTGGTTCATTCCTCTTGGTTTATTGCTAGTTTATTTAATAAATATAATCCGAATTGCGGCAATTACTGCACTGGTAGAATCGTATCCTGCACAGTTTGAACTACTTCACGAGTATTTGTTTAAATACTTATTTTACGCTATTTTGTTCGGAATGTGGGTGTTGTGGGAAGAAAAAATTAAGAAGTAATTATAGTGTTTTTTGTTTTTAATTCTCGTTGAAGTTTCACTATGCAAAACGCAGTGAGAATTGCACTTATTACTCCTAAGTAAATGGTATCGCCCGTACCTATAGTGTCCATATTTGGCACTTTCACACCATTAAAACTTAAGTAATAAAATACAACACCTAATGCATTATTCAATGTGTGAGCTAGTATTGGCAACCATAAATTATTGCTCCATACAAGTAAGTATCCAAAAAATGCACCTAAAAGTAAGCGCGGAAAAAAGCCATAGAACTGTAAATGGATAGTACTAAATATGAATGCAGCTAACCAAATAGCAACAAACATATTTTGCTTTTCACTAAGTACTTTCTGGATTATTCCTCTGAAAAAAAGCTCTTCGCCCAAGCCTGCAAGTACTGCTACTAGCATTAAATTTATTATTAAATCCTTGATGGTGTGAACGTTTAATATGCTTAAAGTTAGAGCTTCGAGTTGTGCTTCGGTTGCTTTCATCCAGTTTTCAACAGGTGCTAGTGCTTCGGGTAGTGCAATTTGTCTGTTTAAATCAGTTAGTAAATTTATAAACGGAATGGCTACAATCATTGTGATAGCAACCAACATATAATTCGAAAATTTTGCTTTAGTTTTAAGTTGAAGATAATGTAATGGGCTTTCGCTCCATAAATATGCCATTAAAAATGGAACACCTACAAACAAGCACAATGATTGTATCAATTGAATTTGTTTTACTGTATTTATGTTTTTTAAATCACTGTCAGTGAGCAAAGTAGTGAGTAATGTCATGAATATTATTGCAAAAAAAGTGACAACTATAAGTTGAAGTATCTTATAGAGAAATCTCGAATTTTTATATTCACCTAAAATCATGTTTTTCCAATTTTAATGATGTTCAATTTTTTAAATACATAAGGCTGATTCGCGTGTTGGAATCAGCCTTATTGTTTTCGAATGTCAGATTAATGTATTAATCTTCTTTTACTTGAGGTGTAATCAGTTTGTAACCTTTACCATGAATGTTGATAATTGCTACATTCTCATCGTCTTTTAATAATTTGCGTAATTTGGTAATATAAACATCCATGCTGCGAGCATTGAAATAGTTATCGTCAACCCAAATTGTTTTAAGAGCAAAATTACGTTCAAGAATGCTGTTAGCATTAGCAGCTAGTAAATTAAGTAATTCCGATTCTTTAGTTGTCAATTTTTTAGAATCACCATCAATGCTTAGAGTTTGTTTTTGAGCATCGAAAGTAAATTTACCAATACTGTAAATAACTGCTTCTTTTACTTTTTTACCACGTACGCGGCGAAGTATTGATTCGATACGATACAATAGTTCTTCCATGCTGAATGGTTTCGATAAATAATCGTCGGCACCCAATTTGAAACCTTGTAAAATATCTTCCTTCATCGATTTAGCAGTAAGGAAAATGATAGGCACTTCGGAATTTACCGAGCGAATATCAGCAGCTAACTGAAAACCATCTTTTTTAGGCATCATTACGTCGAAAACGCACATGTCATATTTGTTACGTGTAAAAGCTTTATATCCAGCTTCACCATCAGGTTGCAAATCAGCATCGTAGCCTTTTGTTTGCAAATATTCTCTCAATAGCATGCCAAGATTTTCGTCATCTTCGCACAATAAAATTTTAACTTTTTCTTCTGTCATAACTCGTAGTTTTTTAATGTTGGTATTGTAATTGTAAATTTTGTTCCTATGTTTAATTCGCTTTCAACTTTAATAGACCCTTTGTGTTCGGTTACAATTTTCTTTACATAAGCCAAACCAAGTCCAAATCCCTTTACGTTGTGGAGGTTTCCGGTAGAAACCCTGTAGAATTTCTCAAATACGCGTTTTAAGTCGTCTTTGTGAATTCCGATGCCATTATCTTCAATCGAAATCAATATATTGTCTTTTTCATTGCGTGTTTCCAATGTTAATAGTAAATCTTTGTCGCTGTATTTTAGCGCATTGTCCATTAAATTGAAAATTACGTTTGTAAAATGTACTTCATCTATCAATGCCAAATCATTTGTAGCATTTAATTTCGAAGTTATTTGTCCTCCTTTGTTCGATACTTTTAGCGAGAAATTTGTTGTGATTTCTTTTATTAACAAATTTATTTGCATTTCTCTCACTTTTAAAATCGATGTATCTTTCTCAAAAACAGCCATTTGTAAAACCTTTTCGACCATAAAGCCCAGTCTTTTGGTTTCATCTCTAATTACTTTAGATATATGACTCAACGTTTGAGGAGTTTTGCCCACGCTTGGGTCTTGTAACATTTGCGACGCTAATGATATACTCGAAATTGGAGTTTTTAACTCATGAGTCATATTATTAACAAAATCGTTTTTAATATTGTTCAGTTGTTTCTGTTTGAAAATGATAATAATAGCGTACGTAAAAATTAATAAAATCACAATAAGCATTAAAACCGACGGTAGCAATAGATTTAACGATTTTATTATAAAATTTTGCTTTGTAGGAAATGTTACTTGCAAAAATGCTGCTCTGTTCGAATCTTCCGACGGAAATAATTTTTGAGAGTAAACATTGTTGTTGTTTTCGTGCTTATGAATCTCCTTTGTGCATTTATAAATTATGTTTCCTTGCTTGTCAACTACCGAATAGTAAAACGGTAATTCAACACCATTGTTTTGTAAAACATTTTCTAATATATTGTCAAGTTCTTCAAAATTAACTCGTTGATTAAAATCTTTGTTTTCGGATTCTTTTAGCCACCTAAATACTGCTTGATCCAATATCGTTTTCGATCGCGAAAAGTTTTGTCTGAATTTTTCTTGTAAATAACGTGACGTTTCTTCAATTGTAGCATTGCCATGCCGTGTGCTCAAACGAATAAATGGTTTGTTTTTATCTAATTCTAGATTTTTCGAAACGCTATCAATTGTTTTTCCAAAGTCATTTTCTTTTTCGTTTAATAAAATGTTCTTCTTGTCTCTAAAATCAGTTCTTTCTAAAACTTCGCCCAAATATTGTAATGCTTCATTTTCCTCCACTAATATTGCAGTTTGAAATAAGCTTCGGTCAACGCTCTCGTTAAACTGATTTTCAATCATTTCAGCATTGATGCTAATGTATCGAATTTGTAGAATTATCAATGCTACAAAGGTTACAATCATCGAAATGATCAAAATGTATATTGTTGTTCGTTTCATTCTGGGTGCAAATATAAATCTAAAATCTTAACATTAACAAGTTGAACGCTAAAATTTAACATTAATTTATTAAAATAGGCGTTTTGCTTGCTTTTGCGTTTTGATTTGTTTTGTTTTAACTTAAAACATTCTTTGTGTGTATTTAGTTTTGTAAGTCGCAAAAAATACCGTATTTTTGTTTCGCAACTAAATAGCAAAATCAATGCCTAATAAAAAAACAATTAACTGGATAGCTCTTTTTGCTAGTAATTTTTTTGGTGTTTTTAATGATAATTTGCTGAAAAACAGCATAATATTTGTTTCTGTTGCTTGGGTTTTGCCTGCTTGGTTAAATCAATCGCAATTAATCACTGTCGTTTCGGCAGCATTAATTTTACCATATCTTGTTTTTTCGCCCTATGCAGGTAATTTGAGTGTTCAAATTTCGAAGTTAGGCATTTTTCGTTTTTTCAAATTGCTCGAAATTCCAATTATGTTATTGGCTGCAGTGGCATTTTATTTTGAGAATATATATTTGGCAATACTTGGTGTAGTATTAATGGGAATTCAAAGCAGTATGTATTCGCCATCGAAATACGGACTAATACGCGATGTAGGTGGCGATAAGAAAGTTGCGTTTGGTAGTGGTGTGTTCGAAACTATGGCTTTTTTAGGAATATTATTAGGAACTGTTGTAGCTTCTACTTTTTCTGATAATTTTGGTGTTTGGAGTTTTATTGCATTATTTCTAATAATTGCAGTAGTTGGATATATTTCTACTTTACTGATAAAAGTTGAAGAACTGCCAATTGAAGTAAGTAACGCGAGTAATAACCCGTTTGTTTTTATAAGTCAATCATATAAGTTGGCTAAATCATACAAAGATGTTAATCCGGCAGTATTTGGTTCTTCGGCATTTTGGTTGATAGGAGGTATGTTGCAAATGAATATAGTTATTCATACTTCGCAATTTTACCGTGCTGGAAATACAACTACAGGCTTAGTTATGGCTATGGCTGCTTTTGGAATTGCCGTTGGATGTACGGTAGCTGCCAAAGTGGCTGGCAATACAACTGGTAAAAATATGATACTTCCGGGTATTGCTGGAATGGTTTTTTTTCTTGCAATAATAACTTTTTTTGATCTGGATATTTCAGTTTTTGCCTTTTGTGTATTTGGTACTGCTTTTTCAGGTGGTTTTTTCCAAGTGCCTTGTTTAGCAATAATACAAAAATCAAATTCAGGGCGCAAGTTGGGCGATTTATTTGCCTATCTTAATCTAATAACTTTTGTTTTTGTGACATTTGGCACTTTTCTTTTTTGGTTAACTACACAACTTACAAATCAGAACAGTTTTGTGGTTTTTGCGGTTATAATGATTTTATGCATAGCTGTTTTTATGTTTTTAAATAAGAAATTTAAACAGACACATCATTAATTTTATGTAATTTAGTGGTTTGCAATTTTTTAATATTACTTTACAACTGATTATTTTTAAATGAAAAAACTTTTTTTGCTCGATGCGTATGCCATTATTTATAGGGCTTACTATGCATTTATTCGTGCCCCACGTGTCAATTCAAAAGGATTAAATACTTCGGCCATTTATGGTTTTGTAAATACACTCGAAGATGTGCTAAAACGCGAGAAGCCGACTCATATTGCAGTAGCTTTTGACCCTAGTGGACCAACTTTCCGACACGAAGCGTATGAGCTTTACAAGGCGCAACGCGAATCGACTCCCGAAGACATTAAATTGGCGGTTCCATATATTAAAAAAATAATCAAAGCCTATAATATTCCAATTTTGGAAGTGGCAGGTTTTGAGGCCGATGATGTGATTGGCACTGTTTCAAAACAAGCCGAAATTGCTGGTTTCGAAGTGTATATGCTTACACCTGATAAAGATTACGGACAGTTAGTGTCCGATCATATTTTTATGTACAGACCTCGCCATACTGGTGGTTTTGAAGTGATGGGACCTGATGAGGTTAAAAACAAATACGAATTAGATAGCCATGAGCAAGTAGTTGATTTGTTAGGTCTTATGGGCGACTCGTCGGATAATATTCCTGGTTGCCCTGGCGTTGGTGAAAAAACAGCCGTAAAATTATTGAAGGAATTTGGAAGTATTGATGCTTTATTAACTCGTACTGATGAGTTAAAAGGTGCATTGAAAGAAAAGGTTGAAAAAAATAAAGAGCAAATTCTGTTTTCGAGATTTTTAGCAACTATAAAAACGGATGTACCCATTGAGTTTAACGAAAAATCGTTGGAAATAGAGCAGGTTAACGAGCAGGAGTTAAAGGCTTTATTCGATGAATTAGAGTTCAGAACTATGACTCAAAATAAATTTGGGGCAAAACCTTTTACGTCGCTTCCACCGGATATGCCTACTACAACTATTCAATTTGCACGGCCCAAATCACCTGCAGGGCAAATGAATTTGTTCGATGCATTTGACGAAGCTGAAAATCCAACAATTAAGAAAAAACCTACAGAAGTTGTTAAAATTCAGCAAGTTATTGAACCTGTTGCCGAAAATGAGTTACATACATTAAAGAATGTGGCGCATACTTATCAATTAATTGATACAAAAGTGAAGCGTGCCGATTTGATTTCGAAACTCTTTATGCAAAAATCAGTTTGTTTTGATACTGAAACTACCGGTTTGGATGTGTTTTCGGCTGAGTTAGTCGGTCTTTCATTTTGTTTTGCTGCTGGTGAGGCATATTATGTTGTGTTACCAAGCGATAGGAGTGAGGCCGATGAAGTTTTACGCGAATTTAAAGCGTTTTTTCAGAGTGAGCATATCGAAAAAATTGGTCAAAACATTAAGTTCGACTTGCTAATGCTTGCAAATTATGGTATCGAACTAAAAGGAAAACTTTTTGATACTATGATTGCTCATTATTTGCTTCAGCCAGAACTCAGACATGGTATGGATTATTTGGCCGAAATATATCTTCGCTATCGAACTATTCATTTCGAAGAACTTGTGGGCGGCAAAGGAAAAAATCAGATGGATATTCGTTTTGTCGATATTGATTTATTGTGTAATTATGCTTCGGAAGATGCCGATATAACTTTTCAGTTAAAACAAATACTGTCCAAAGAGTTAATTGATAGTGGTTTGGAAAGTTTGTTTTATGATGTAGAAATGCCGCTTGTGCGAGTTTTGGCTAAAATGGAACGAAACGGTGTACGCATTGACAGCGAAGCTCTCAAGCAAAGTTCCGAAATACTTACGGCCGAATTACTACTTATTGAAAAGGAAATACATGACATGGTTGGCTTTTCATTCAATGTCTCGTCGCCTGCTCAGGTGGGCGAAATATTATTCGACCGTTTAAAATTGGACGATAAAGCCAAGAAAACCAAGACGGGTCAGTATTCTACTTCGGAAGATATTTTGGAAAAAATACGTTCGAAGCATCCAATTATTGCTAAAATACTCGATTTTAGAGGTCTTAAAAAACTACTCAGTACCTATATTGATGCATTGCCATTGTTGATAAATTCAAAAACTGGTAAAGTACACACTTCATATAATCAAACAGTTACATCAACCGGAAGGCTGAGTTCAACCAATCCAAATTTGCAAAACATCCCTATTCGTGATGCTCAGGGCAAAGAAATTCGGAAGGCTTTTATTCCAGATGCTGGTTGTGTGTTTTTAAGTGCCGATTATTCGCAAATAGAGTTGCGCATTATGGCTCATTTGAGTGCCGATAAAAATATGCTCGATGCTTTTAATAGCGGTTTGGATATACATACAGCTACAGCTGCTAAAATTTATAAAATTCCGGTGAGTGAAGTTACATCGGATATGCGACGAAAAGCCAAAACGGCTAATTTTGGAATTATTTACGGCATTTCCACTTTTGGACTTTCGGAGCGATTGGTAATTCCACGTGCTGAGGCTAAAGAGCTGATTGATGGTTATTTTGCTACTTATCCGGATGTTAAAATGTATATGGACGATTGCATTCAACGTGCTAAGGAAAAGGGATATGTTGAAACAATTTTTGGACGTAAACGTTTTTTGGCGGATATCAATTCGCAAAACAATGTGGTTCGTGGATTTGCTGAACGAAATGCCATAAATGCACCTATACAGGGATCGGCGGCGGATATTATTAAAATAGCAATGATTCGCATTCAAGATAGAATTGAACGAGAGAATTTACAAACCAAAATGACCATGCAAGTGCACGATGAGTTGAATTTTGTAGTTCCCGAAATGGAAATTGAAACGGCCAAAAAAATAGTTGTCGAAGAAATGGAACACGTTTTAACGCTCAAAGTTCCATTAATTGCCGAATATGGTGTAGGGTTAAACTGGTTGGAAGCGCATTAATTCGCTTTCGGTTTATTTCATTTTCGAACTTTTATTAATTGATAAAATTGCTTATTTATGCAGCCTTTAGCTGAGCGACTTCGTCCGAAAACACTCGACGATTATATTGGTCAAAAGCACTTAGTTGGACCAAAAGCCATTTTGCGCCAGATGATTGAATCGGGGAATATGTCGTCATTCATTTTATGGGGACCTCCTGGTGTAGGTAAAACTACATTGGCCAAAATAATTGCTAATAAATTGGATCGACCATTTTATACACTTAGCGCTGTGACTTCGGGCGTAAAAGATGTGCGCGAAGTGATTGAAAAAGCCAAACAAAGCCGTTTTTTTTCGCAAGGTGGAAATCCTATTTTATTTATCGACGAAATTCACCGTTTTAGTAAATCGCAGCAGGATTCATTGCTTGGAGCTGTTGAAAATGGAACAGTTACACTTATTGGTGCTACTACCGAAAATCCTTCGTTCGAAGTAATTACACCTCTTTTATCGCGTTGCCAAGTTTATGTGCTCAAATCGCTCGAAGATGCTGATTTGTTGGAGCTTGCTAATAAAGCAGTACTTGCAGATGCTGAAATTAAAAACCGAAAAATTTTATTCGAAGAAACCGAATCTTTGTTGCGTTATGCAGGAGGTGATGCGCGTAAATTATTGAATATTATTGAATTGGTTGTTTCGTCGGATGAAAATGAAACTATCCGATTTACAAACGAAATAGTAACCGAACGATTGCAACAAAATCCAATAGCCTACGATAAAGATGGTGAAATGCATTATGACATTATCTCCGCTTTTATAAAATCGATTCGTGGCAGTGATCCCGATGCTGCTATTTATTGGCTGGCTCGTATGGTTGCTGGAGGCGAGGACCCTAAGTTTATTGCTCGAAGGTTAGTAATTTCAGCAGCCGAAGATATTGGGTTGGCTAATCCTAATGCATTGCTTTTGGCTAATGCTTGCTTTGATGCTTTGACTAAAATTGGGTGGCCCGAAGGAAGAATTATTTTGGCCGAAGCTACCGTTTATTTGGCATCATCTCCTAAAAGCAATTCGGCTTATTTGGCTATCGACGAGGCACTTGCTCTGGTTGAACGTACAGGAAATTTGCCCGTGCCATTGCATTTACGAAACTCGCCTACTAAATTGATGAAGGAATTGAATTATGGTAAAAATTATAAGTATTCTCACGATTTCCCAAATAATTTTGTAGCTCAACAGTTTTTACCCGACAAATTAAAAAACACGTCAATTTGGAAAGTTCAGGATAATCCTTCTGAGAAAAAAACAGGTGAATGGCTACGATTTTTATGGAAGGACAGATTTTGATTTAATTCAGCACTTGATTTTTATCCATTAAGTTTGCTCATAAAGCGTTGTACGTCAACTACAAATCGCTCGTGACTGCCTTCGCCAACTAAATCGCCTTTTGAGTCAGTTACTTTCAAATCGAAAGAATATCTGCGTCCTTCGTTTTCGGTAAGTGTAGCTGTGCAACTAAGTTCTTCGCCTATTTTGCTAGCTTTAAGGTGTTTTACTGCTATGGCTGTTCCTACACTTGACCCACCTTCGGGTAAATCAATTAATTTCATGGCTGTGTTTTCCATAAAGGCTACAAGCGAAGGTGTTGAAAAAACTGGCAGTAAACCTGAACCGAGTGATTCAGCTGTTTGCTTTGCGCTAACAATAAGTATTTGAGTAAGTTGGGCGTTCATAAATTAAATCAGTCGTTTGATGGTATAAGCTGAAGAATGAAATTGTTAGTTGCTAAACGCAAGTTGAATTTTTCGTGCAATTTCAGTCATTTCTTCTTTATCTAATTTCAATTTAGCATTACCAAAATTCATATCCGATTCACGAGTAATTGGAATTAAATGTATGTGAGCATGCGGCACTTCAAGGCCAATAACAGTAAGTCCAACTCTATTGCATGCTATGGTTTTTCCAATAGCCAAAGCTACTTTTTTCGAAAAAACAATCATTCCTGCAAGCGTTTCGTCATCCAAATTAAATATATAATCTTCTTCTATTTTCGGAATAACGAGTGTGTGACCTTTAGC